>QKIM01000522.1 GCA_003249585.1 Deltaproteobacteria bacterium | reverse complement strand
GGTCTCGCCTGAGGGAGAGAGTGCCATGGTGGCGGGTGCGAGCTTGGGACGCCGTAGCTCCTTCACCATGGTCCTGGTCTTGAGATCCCAGATCCGCACGTACCCGCCGATGTTTGAAAGCGTGACCAGCTGCTCGCGGGGGGCGTCGTATAAAAAGTAGGCGAGGCTTGAGTTGTTCGCCTTGAACTCGTGCTCCATCGCCCAGGTCTCGGTGTTCCACAGGGAGACCTCCCCACTGGCGATTCCAACGATGAGCCTGGATCCATCCTTTGTGAAATACACGCCGGTGATGATCTGTTTACGCGACGGGAGATCGATCAGACGCTTTCCGGTCCCGACCTCCCACACAGAAACACTTCCATCCATTGAGGAAACGGCCAGGCGCTGTCCGTCCGGGGAGTAGGAGACCATGGTGACGAACCCCTTGTACGGGGTCCTCTCGTAGAGGAGCTTTCGGGTTTTGGCATCCCACACGAGAAACTTCCCGTTGATCCCCGAGGTAGCCAGGCGCGACCCGTCGGGCGAGAAGGCGGCCCAAGGGGCTACTCCTCCATGCCCGGTCAGCGAGCCAAGGCGCCTGCCCGAAGAGACGTCGTAGAGCACCACCTCCTCGGGGCCTGCACAATGGGCGAAGCTCTTCAGGTCGGGGGAAACGTGGAGGTGTTGCAGGTGTTCATGGGATTTCTGGAGTCCCGCCGTTGGGAGGAGATAGGCGCCGCGCTTGGCATACTCCGACATCAGCCCGGCAAATCGGAGCGTACCCCTCGCGAGGGTCAGCGACTCGCGCCCCCGCACCAGCTCGTCCCCGGCGAGCCCCTCGCCCCCCTTTCGGCTCAGAGGATTGTGCTCGAGCGCATGGATGGCGTAGACGCCGGCGGAGAGGAAATTGCTGCTCCCGAAGAGGCGTCCCGCCTCGGCCATGAGTGCCTGGGAGAAGTTCATCTCGGACCGCTCCCTCGCTCGCTCCACCTTCACCAGGGTCTCTCTGACCTGCCGCTCAGCCGCCTGGGCCTGCTTCTTCGCCTTCATCTCCTTGGTGTAGGAGAAGGTCGTAATGACAAGGGTCCCTATAATCGCCGCCAGCACCAGCACACCGGCCCCCACAGCCACCTTGTTCCTTGCCACAAAACGCTTCAATAGATCCATGGAGGTGTATGAGTAAGCGGCAATGCGCTCCCCCGCCATGTACCGGCTCACGTCCACCGCAAGCTCCTTCACAGAGGGGTACCGGTCCCCCTTCTCCTTGGCCATGGCCCGCTTGATGATGGCGATGAGCTCCGGTGGAGCGTCGGGAGCGAGAGCGGAAACCTCTCGGGGTGAAGCGGTTATGACCTTGGTGAGCATCTCCACCACAGAGGCTGCTTCAAAGGGTTTTTGGGCCGTAACCAGCTCAAAGAGAACGACACCCAGGCTGTACACATCGCTCAGGGCGTCGATCTCGGAGATCTTGCCCAGCGCCTGCTCCGGGGGCATGTAGGCGGGCGTCCCCAAGGTGGAGCCGTCCACGGTCAGGCCATGATCGGGGTGCCGGTACACTTCCAGCTCGCCCTTGAGACGTGCCTCCCCCACGTCCTTCTCCCCCAATATTTTTGCCAGCCCCCAGTCGAGGACGACGGTCTCGCCGAACTCTCCCACCATGATGTTGGAAGGCTTGAGATCCCTGTGAATCACACCCTTGGAGTGGGCAAAGGCGAGGGCGTTGCAGCAGTCACGGAAATGGGGGAGCAACAGGAGGCGCTCCGAGAGCGATTTCGCCGCCGTGATGGCTTTGAGGAGTTCGATCCCCTTTATGTACCGCATGGTGTAGTAGATCTGTCCGTCATCATCGGCACCGATGTCGTACACAGGGATGATGGAGGGGTGTTCTAGCTGTCCGGTGATCTGGGCTTCCCTCAGGAACTTGGAGGAAGGGAGTGTGCCCGATGCGCTGCTCCGACCTGTCCCCCTGGCGAGCAGCTCCTTCACTGCGATAGTGCGCCCGATCCGCCGATCCAGGGCGAGCAGCACGCGCCCGATGCCGCCACGTCCGATCTCCCGGTCCACGGCATACCGATCCCGGCGACCTCCTTGTTCGGCCTCTTTTGCGGTGAGGAGCGCAAGGATACTCTCCGCCTGAGGGATCGCTACTTTTGCCGATCCTCGGGACTTCCTACCCTCGATGGTTCCCGGCGCGGCCAAGGTGTGCGCCGAGGAGACGGTTTCATCCGAAGCCACCGCCGCCGTATGCGCCGAGGCGAAGGCCTCCTGGGAATCTGCGGCCACGGTGTGCGCCGAGGCGAGGCCGGCGTCCGCACCTGCCTCCATGGTCTCGTCCATGGCTCCATCGAGATTTTCACCCACCTGTTTTGTGTCCTTCTGATCGGCCTGCTGGAGCGTCGGTGGGCCGCCCACGGGCGCGGGGAGAGTGGCATCGGTGCCGATGGGCATCCCGTGAGGATCGGTGCCACCGGGCTGAGTGTCTTTGGTCATCGCTTCACCCTCCTTCATGTACCCCTTCCCATTCCCGTGACTCCAGGCAGGGTGATGGTGGAACACCTGGTGAGTGCGCTCCTCCCGGGGAACTGCCGCCGGCTGCCGCTATTTCTTCCGCACAAAGGTGACGGGTTTGCCACCGTGGTTGAACACCATCTCAATCTTTCCCTTCACCGCCCGGAAGGTGACCACCAGGTCGGCGTTCTTCGAGAAGAAGGTCGCCGTGTCCATGGGGAAGAGCCGGGTCATGGGGCTCGGAGGGCCGAAGACGGACATGTAGTTGTCACAGTAGAGCTTGCCGTCCTTGACGGTGATGGTCCGGTGGAAGGTCTGCCTGTCCTGGACCGTCGTGTACTTCCCAATATACTGTTTAAGATCTTTGGCAAACTCGGGCCGCTCCTTACGCACGGGCACGGGCTTGAAGATGCCACGGAAGATCTGGTGGTAGGGAGCGGCGGGACGCCCCGCCAGGAGATCGATGGCCGTGAGCCCGGTGATCATGTGGGCTAGGGAGACGGAACGGTTGATCATCACAGCGACGCCGATGTTCCTGGAGGGGACAATGAAAATGGCCGAGAGGAGCCCCGGCAGGAACCCATCGTAGCGAAGCACCTTGAGCCCCCGCAGGTCGAACATCTCCCACCCGAGGCCTGCCGCCTTCCAGGCGGGGTCTCCGTACATGTTGGGCCCCGTGAAGATGTGAGGTGTCTGCATTTCCATAAGGGGCTTCGGGTTCTTGACCACGCCCTTGCCCTTGGCGAGATGCATGAGCAGGTACCGGCTCATGTCATCGGCGGTGGAGAAGATGCTCCCCCCGGGGCCGAAATCCCCCCTGAGAAGGGGAATCCGACCGACCTTGCCCTCGGGATCGAGATCGTGGGGCATGGCGAGGTTGGCGTCGGGTTTGATCCAGTCGAACCCCACATGGGTCCGGGTCATCTTGAGGGGATTGAGCACCCGCTCCGCCAGCAGCGCCGGGTAGGCCTTCCCCGTGGCCCGCTTGAGGATCTCTCCCATGATGAAATAGAGGCTGTTGGAATATGAGTATGCCTGCCGAAAGGAAAAGAGGGGCTTCAGGGTCCGAAGGTGGGCAAGGGTGTTTTTGAGCGTGATGGTCCCGTTGGTCCGGAATATTTTGCCGATGAACGTGTCGTCGGTGTGGAACCCGAGTCCGGTCCGATGAGAGAGGGCATCCCGGATGGTGAGGTGTTTGGTGAAATAGGGATCGGCCATCTTGAAGCCTGGCAGGCGCTTGGCGACAGTGTCATCGAAGGAGAGCTCCTTGCGCTCCACGCTGGTGGCGACGAGGGTTGCCGTGAAGTTCTTCGTCACCGAGGCGAGATAGAAGGCGGTGTTCTTGTCCACCTTCTTGCCCGTCTTCACGTCCGTCACCCCGTATCCTTTGACCAGGAAGGGCTTGCCGTCCTTGACAATGGCGATGGCAAGTCCGGGAGTGCCCCAGTCCTTCATGAGAAAGGCGATGTTCTTCTCGATCTCACCGATGATCTGGTCGTCGGTGGATTTCGCGGCCTCCTTCGGGGCGGGGACCGGCGCAGCCGTCTCCTTTGGACGCGGGCCTTGGTACCCCCTTTCGGGGGTCGCGGGGCAGGGCTGCCTGGTACAGCCGAACACGGCCAGAACGGCGAGGAAAAGGAGCAGCGAGTGGATGTTTTTCATGAGCAGTTCTCCTTGGAGGTACCGTGACGTCATGAGAGGCAGTTTCCCGCTCGCGAATACAGCTCTGCCATTGCAGCGCCCCGCAACCGCCCGATTCACGAAAGAAGCGGAATCATCAACCACAGGACACGGAACTTCCCAGGCCCTGTTTTCCTGGATTCGCGAACAATCACTGCAATATGAAAATAAAGATGGATTTCATCACAATCCATGTCAAGAATAAACACGCACACAATGGCCGATTTTTGCACATGGTCGTGGCGCAGCGCTCGTTCAACGGTACCGTGTGCCGGGCTCGAAGGGATTTCCCTGGAGAGCCGCTCTGGTTCGACGTCTTCACGAAGGAAGGAACAGGTGACAACATGCTTCTCACCTCCCGAATGGAACGCCGATGCACCGAATAGCTCCCCTGTTAGCGCTCGTTCTCTTCTTTCTCTCTCTCCGTGCCGGAGCACAGAAGAAATACCTTGTCCCGCAACCCGGCGAGTCCCACGTCCTTGATCAGGCCAAGGCTCTTGGACAGGAGGTCCAGGAGGAGCTGGAAGAGCAACTGGAGCGGTTCTCACAGCGGACGGGCAGGGTACTCAAGGTCGTCGTGGTGGATTCCTATGGGCGATATGCCGGGAACCACCCCAACATATGGAAAATCGCAAAACGTATCTACGCCGCCTGGGCAGAGGATGATCCCGATCTCGCCAGAAACGGGGGAATACTGTTCATCTCCATGAAAGAGCGGGAGGTCAGCCTGTTCCTGAGCATGGCACTGACCAGCGCGAAGCAGCAGCGTGCCCAACGGATTGTACGGAAGAGCCTGGCTGAACCATTGACCCGTGGTGAAGCGGTGGAGGTTCTCCTCGGAGACACCGTCAAACAGCTCCTGGACGTCCTTTGGCCGAAAAAGGCAGGATGGTTCAGGAGCCATCGCGGCCTCCTCCAACGATCCACCCTCCTCGCCCTGGTGGCGCTCTACTTTGCATCTTTGCTGATCAGCCGCCGTAAGGGATGGGCCTACTCTTTCACGCTGTGGACTCTGTCGCTGTTGACGATGATCCGTCGCGGCAAGCGAAGGA
>QKIM01000404.1 GCA_003249585.1 Deltaproteobacteria bacterium | reverse complement strand
GTACCCACTCCCACCCCTTCGGCACCTCAAACGGCACCTCCTCCGGGTTGATAGCAGGCAGCGGCTTCTCCTTGCTGTTCTTCCCCTCCTTGACGAGCCGCGCCTTCTCTTTGGCGATGCGCTTCAGCAGCTCCTTGGCGGGTTCATCGGCAGGGTCCTGGGGTACGAGTTTGCCCTGGACGGCGAGCTGGAGCACGAGCTCACGCAGCCGCTGGATGCCACCTGGAGCAGTCGCGAGGGTCTCGAAGTTGTCGATGATGCCGTTCATGACTGCTTCTCCAGCGCCTCTGCCAGTACGTTTCTCAGTTGCTCGAGGATCTGCGCCGCTGCGTCTTGCTCCTTGCGGTACCGTACGAGCAGTACGTCGGGGTCCTCAAGCTCATCCTGCGCGGCGTTGGGGTTCTTGATGTCCAGGTTGAACCCTCTGTCGCGGATCTGGTCGATGGTGACCCGCCAGGCGTTCTCGGTCTCCTTGCGGTCCGTCCACCACGCCTTCTCTGGCTCGAACTCCTCGATGCGCATGGGCTTCGTCTTCGAGTAGGACTTGTAGCCCTCGGGGTACGGGTGCTCGTAGTACCAGACCTCGTCGGTCGGCCGTCCCTTCTCGAAGAACAGCACGTTGGTGTTGATGGAGGTGTACGGTGCAAACACGCCCTTGGGTAGCCGCACGATGGTGTGCAGGTTGCACTCGCGGAGCAGGGCCTCCTTGATGCGCGTCTTCACGCCCTCGCCGAAGAGCGTGCCATCGGGAAGGACGATGGCAGCCCGTCCTCCGGGTCTCAGCATCTCCATGATGTAGACCAGGAACAAGTCCGCCGTCTCACGGGTGCGGAACTCGCCCGGGAAGTTGTTCTCGATGCCGTCCTCCTCCATGCCGCCGAAGGGAGGGTTCGTGAGCACCACGTCCACCCGGTCGCGTTTGGAGATGTCGCGCAGCGGGACGGAGAGCGTGTTGTCGTGACGCACGCCCGTGGGAACATCGATGCCGTGGACGATCATGTTGGTCACGCACAGGAGGTGGGGCAGCGGCTTCTTCTCGATGCCCATGATGCTCTGCTGAAGCTGGGCCTCCTGCTTCGCCGTCTTCACCTGGTGCTTGCGCACGTGCTCGATGGTGCACGCCAGGAAGCCTCCGGTTCCACAGGCCGGGTCGAGGACCTTCTCTCCGAGCTGGGGGTTCACCATGTCCACGGCGAACTGCGTCACGGCACGGGGGGTGTAGTACTCACCGGCGTTGCCCGCGCCCTGCAGGTCCTTGAGGACCTTCTCGTAGATGTCGCCGAAGAGATGGCGGTTCTTGGCGTCGTTGAAGTCGATGTCGGCCTGCATCTTGTTGATGACCTGGCGCAGGAGGGTGCCCGATTTCATGTACTGGTAGGCGTCCTCGAAGACGGTCTTGATGATAATCCGGCGGCTGCGCAGCACCAGGGCGGCTGCGTCACCCTCCACCTTGGGGCCGATCTCCATGTTCTTGAGCGCGGGGAACAGGGTGCCGTTGGCGAAGTCGAGGAGCTTGTCGCCGGTAATGCCCTCGGGGTCGGCTGCCCACGTTGACCAGCGCAGGTCCTTCGCGGTGTACGTCTCGCCGCCGTCCATCCACGTGACGTCGACGAGGGGAGAGGCGAAGTCGTCCTCGATGAGCTCGAGCTCCTGCTCACGGTCGTCCCATATCTTGAGGAAGAGCAGCCATACGAGCTGGCCGATGCGTTGAGCGTCACCGTCGACACCCACGTCCTTGCGCATGATGTCCTGGATGGATTTGATGGTCGTTCCGAGCGCCATGTTGTTCGTCCTATTCTATTGAAGGGGCCTTCAGTGGGAAGGTCACCCGGCGTAGAGTGCGTCCTCGAGCTCGTGCACGGCCGCGAGGTAGGCCTCTTTATCGCCGAAGTGGCGGATGAGTTCAACGGGTGTGCCCAGCTTCGTGAAGGGCTGGACTTTGAGGATCTTCGGGTTCTCGATGGGGATGACCCCCTCGTCGGCGTACTTGGTGAGGAGAGCGTCGAGCACTGCCCTCGCCTGCTCGCTGTACTTGGCGAAGACGTCACGCTTGCGCACGTTGTCGGCACGTTCCCGGCGTGTCAGCGGCGGACGGTCCCACACCACGTGGCAGATGAGGTCGAAGGCGTCGAGCTCCTTCTTGACCATGTCTTGCAGCGCCTCGAACATCACGCCTTGCTCTCGGAGCTCCTCGATGACGGCGGCCTTACGGTCGGACTCGCTCCAGTGCCGCAGGAACTCGTCGAGGGTGGCGTACTTCTCGGTCACGGTCTCCCGGGTGTAGTCCTTGAGGGACTCCGTGATGAGCTTGCCGTCCTTGCCGTAGTACATGACCCGTTCGGAGAGCACCTCCACGGTCACTCCGCTCACGACGTACTTGCGGGGCTTGTCGCTGGAGAGCTCCTCGTCGGGGGTATCGACGGCCTCGATGGAGACGTCTTCGTTCTCATCCACCATGTCCGGGGGGATGGGGCTCAACGCGGCATCGGGCTCGTAGATGACCACAGGCTCGCCATCGAAGTCGGGGTCGGAGAACAGCTCCGTGGCTTTCTTGAAGTCCATGATGGTGAACCACATCTTGCCAGTGTCTTCGTGGATGCGCGTGCCACGCCCGACGATCTGCTTGAACTCGATCATGGAGTTGATGACCTGGTCGAGCACGATGAGGCGGCAGGGCTTGGCGTCGACGCCCGTGGAGAGCAGCTTCGACGTGGTGGCGATGACGGGATAGGGCTTCTCAACCGAGATGAACTGGTCGAGCATGGCCTTCCCCTCGTCGTTGTCTCCCGTGATGCGCATGACGTATCGAGGGTTCGTCGCCTCCCTGGGGAACTTGCGCGCCACCTCATTCACCAGGGCCGTGCGCATGCGCTCGGCGTGGTCGATGTCCGTGCAGAAGACGATGGCCTTGCCGTAGGGGTCCGTACCCAGCATGTAGTCGAAGACCTTCTCAGCCACGCGTTTCGTGCGTTCGCTCAGGACCAGCTCGCGGTCCATGTCCCGCTGGTTGTAGACGCGGTCCTGGATCTCGAAGCCGTGGTCGTCGAGCATGCCCGATGTGGGACGCCAGCCCTGGAGGTCACGGTCCAGGTCGATGCGGACCACCTTGTAGGGGGCGAGGAAGCCGTCCTCGATACCCTGCTTCAAGCTGTACTCGTAAAGCGGCGTGCCGAAGTAGGTGAGCGTGGAGACAGACTTGGTCTCCTTCGGGGTCGCCGTGAGCCCGAGCTGGATAGCGGGACGGAAGTGGTCGAGGATCTCGCGCCAGGCGGAGTCCTCTTTGGCGCTGCCCCGGTGGCACTCGTCGATGATGACCATGTCGAAGAACTCGGGGCTGAACTGCTTGTAGACGTTCTTCTCCTCTTCGGTCCCGGTGACGGCCTGGTACAGAGCGAGGTAGATCTCGTAGGCCGGATCGATGTTGCGGTTGCTCACCTTGACCATGACGTTCCCGAAGGGCTTGAAGTCCCCGGTGATGGTCTGGTCGGCAAGGAAGTTTCGGTCCACGAGGTACAGGACACGCTTCACCTTGTCGGCTTTCCACAGCCGCCAGATGAGCTGGAACACGGTGTAGGTCTTGCCGGTGCCGGTTGCCATGACGAGGAGGAGGCGCCGCTGTCCCTTGGCGATGGCCTCGAGCGTCCGCTGGATGGCGATCTGCTGGTAGTACCGGGGCGCTTTGTCGGTGGCGTCCTCGTGGTAGGGGAACCGGGCGAGCTTCTCGGCTGAGGTGTCGAGCCCACGGAAGGCGCAGTACCGACGCCACAGCTCCTCGGGTGAGGGGAAGGCATCGAGGGCGATCTCTCGCTCCATGGGGTCCGACTGTCCCGTGGTGTCCCGGAACATGAAGCTGTCGCCGTTGGAGGAGAAGACGAAGGGCACGTCGAGCTGCTCGGCGTAGGCCATGGCCTGCTGCATGCCGTCACCCACCCCGTGCTTGTTGTCCTTGGCCTCGATGACCGCCAGGGGGATCCCGGCCTTGTAGAAGAGGACGTAGTCTGCACGGCGCGAGGGTTTGCGGCTCGCCAGCTTCCCCATGACGACCACCCGCCCGGGGGCGATTGTGAACTCCCGGCGGAGCTGCGTGACCCGATCCCACCCCGCCTTCTCCAGGGCCGGAGTGAGAAAATTTTGGCAGATCTCGGTCTCGGTCATGTCGAGTTTCGTGGTCATGCTCAAGATGGTACACCGGCAGGGGGGCTGGATCAATCGTAAACGAAGGGGAGGGAGATAGACCTGATGGCGGGAGCCCTTGCAGTGCCTTTCAATCATCATCAAGATCCAGATCGGACAGGGTATAACCGGCCAGCTCTCCTAACTCCTCGTCAGAAAGGGAGTCAATATCCTCGTCTGGGTAGTGGTCTCTCATGAGTGCTTCAAGGTGGTCTCGGTCCTGTGAAGTCAACCTCCAACGCCTCGGCTGTTGTTGCCGTTTGGGGACTTTTACCAGCGTCAGCCTGCACTTCGACGCCAACTCTGTAAGATTCACCAGATCCCACAGGAGCTCGACCAATTTGGTCTCGCCCAACTGGGAGAAGAGAACCTGATGGAATTCGTTCTGCCAATGGGTAATCCCCGACATTTCATTAAAGAATGCCCAGTAGTAATCACCTTTTCCTCGTTCAAGCCCAACAGCATCTTGGTAGTCCAACCATTGCTGTAGATAGGACAGCTCCAGGCCTGCGTCATCGGGCACTACCTGGACTTCATCTTCTGACATTCCCATCAGTCTGAGGGCATCTGCAGGAAGTGAGGCGCGCATCCAGCTCTGAAGGGCTTCAGAGGGAATCTCCACAACAGAATATCGCAGCACCCTTGCAAATACTTCAGTCCATGAAGATACGGGAGCCCGATACATGCCGATTTCAAGCTCAACAGGCAACTTCTCACGGGCGTTTTGCAGGGTATCAAGGCGCTTGAAATGGATATCGTGGATTTCCCAGGCCATGAAGGCTAGGCGGCGCCGTTCACTCCTCAAGGATTTCCCTTCGGGGATGTGGGTGATGGACATGAGGCCCTCATACTTGTACCGGCGTACCCCTGGGTGTTGGAAGTACTGATCAGGCCAGATTGCAAAGGTGGTGTAGAGAAATCGAGACCGCCGGGGGATGTTGTGATTTTCGCAAACATACTCGGTTCTGGTCTTCCAAACGCGCTGCCGCTGAGAAAACTGCGTTTTCATGGTCAGGAGATCCGAAAAGTCGGCTTCGGAGGGGGGCGAAGCGAGGCACATCTCACTTCTCACG
>QKIM01000512.1 GCA_003249585.1 Deltaproteobacteria bacterium | reverse complement strand
GGAGATACCATGAAGAAGATCCTCGTTATTTCAACCGTCGCCGCGCTGGCGGTGGTGATGGGCGCCGCGGGCTGCTACGTCACGCCGAACACCTACGGCACCTCCACCTACTCCTACGGCGGGTACACCCCCTACTATTATTATGGGAATCTGGTGTACTTCGACACCTTCGGGCGGCCCTACTACTACAGGACCGGCTACCGCTACTATGTCCCCACCACCTGGGTGAACTACTACCGGGCCACGAGCTACTGGCGCGCCAACCGGTACCGCTACAACCGGTGGCACTCCCGGTATCATCACAGCCGGTACTACAGCAGGCCGGCCCGTGGCTACCACTACAGGTCCCACCGTGGCACCTATCGCCGCCCCGTGCGCTACAGAACGACCTATCGTCGCCGCTACCACTGAGTTCCCCCTCTCCACTGATCACGTCCATCCATGAAGCCGCAGGGGACGCGACCCGGAAACCCCTTTGTCCTGTTGTTCGCGATATCGTCAGGGGATGAAGATCTGCACGGGGGTGGCCGAATCGGTGATCGACCCGTCGCCCAGCTGCCCCGCGGCGTTGTTGCCGAAGCACCAGGCGAACCCGTCTCCGTCGATGATGCAGGAGTGGCTGAGCCCGGCCGTGACCTGGGCGATGGGCAAATGATGGAGGAGGAGATCGGCCCGGTAGGCACCATCGTGCGTGGTTCCTGCGCTGGCGGAGATCCCGGACTGTCCGTCGGCGTTGCTCCCCCAGGAGAAGGGCGTAGCGTCACTGGTGATGGAGATGGTGTGATTTGCCCCCGAGGCGAGGAGGGTCACCCCGTCGAAGGTGCCCCGGCCGATCTCAAAGACCACCTGAGTGCCGAGGGCCGTATCCAGGTTACCCCCGTTACCGAGGGCCCCGGATCCGTTGGAGCCCCAGCACCACACCTCGCCGACCCCCCCAGTCTGAAGCGTGCAGGCGAAGTGCCCACCGACGGTGACGGCGTCGCCGCGCATGGGCACCGAAGGCTGCGGCGTCGTGGTCTCCCTGACGACGGCCTGCGCCGAGCCGAACGCCTGCGTAACGATGTCGTTGCTCCCTACCTGTCCAAAACCATTGTAACCCCAGCAGTAAACCTGGTTGTTGTCCGTCGCGTTGGTCACGGCGCAGGTGTGATCGTACCCGGCCTCCACTTGGACGATGTTCTCAAGCATGGTAGTGGGGCAGGTGGCCCTCACCGGTTGCGGAGCCATATTGCTCCCCAAGAGAGTGCACCGCCCCAGGGCTCCGTTCGCATTGCTTCCCCAGCAGATGGCATTCCCCGAGTCGCGAACCGCGCAGGCGTGGTTGTGGCCGGCGGAGACCTGCACGAAATCCGTGTAGGTCGTATTCACCGCCGTGGGAACCAGTCGATCGTTGGTGTCCCCCACTCCGAGCTTTCCATACAGATTCTGACCCCAGCAGTAGAGGAGACCCGTGCCCGTCACCGCGCAGGTGAACCCATCTCCGGCGGAGATGTCCGTGGCCGGCGAGGGGAGGCCGATGACCAGGGCCGGAGTGGGTTCATCGTTCTCGGTGCCCGTTCCCAGCCGTCCGTTGGCGCCGCTGCCCCAGCAGTAGACCTCCCCCGAAGAGGTGATCCCGCAGGTGTGATCCTCCCCCGCGCTGAGCTTGACCCAGGTGTCACAGGAGGCGTAGCTCACGTCGTCGCATCCGACGCTGCACGTCGGCCGGCCGCCGGCGTAGCCCATCTGACCGCAGGTGGCCGCTTCGCCCAGATCGTTCCCGTCGCACACCTCGGCCCCGTTGATCACGCCATCGCCGCAGTACAGGCACCCGGAGGTGTCGAAGGTGCACTCTCCAGCGCACGCCAGCGCGCCCAATCCATCGTAGAAGGCGGGATCCACGTCGTGACAGCTCTGCCCGGCGAGATCGTCTCCGTCGCAGGCCTCGTCGCCGTTGAGGGTGCCGTCGCCGCAGAACAGGCAGCCGGAGGTGTCGAAGGCGCAGCCCGCAGTGCAGGAGAGCGTCCCCGTCCCCTCATGGAAGGAGGGATCCACGTCGTGACAGGTCTTCTCGTTGAGATCGGCCCCGTCGCACACCTCGCCCTCCTCAAGGTCAACGACCCCGTCCCCGCAACCGCCCGCGGCCTCACAGCTCGTGATGTTGAAGGTGCAGTCGCTGTTACAGGACAGCTCCCCGCCGTAATACCCGCGGGATTGGCAGGACTCGCCCGCGAGATTGTCCCCGTCACACTGTTCGCCCACGTCCACGACGCCGTCGCCGCAGGCGTCGTTTCTTTGGGACTCCGAGTCGCAGGAAAGCAAGAGAACCATTGTAAGCCCGATGGACAGATAGTTCATGGAAACCTCCGTGGTGCCCCACCCAAGGAACAGTATCCCCCCGGGTGCCTCCGTCCGCAAGGTAAATTCCACCCGCTCCTCCACCTTTTCAACCCGGGTCGTCCTGCGAAATAATTAATGTAAATTAATACTTTTCGGGCACCGCATCAGTCGGAGGCGTGCGGAAACTCGTAGAGCCGCGGGTTTCCGCCCTCGGAGATGAGCCAGATGTCCTCGGTCCCTGGCTCGAAGGCGACGGCCTCGAGCTGGTAGAGGTTGGCCTCGAAGACGGTGTTCACCTCGGCGTCCACGGCAGCGGAGGGGTCCGAATCCTCGGGGAGGATATACAGGATCAGACCCGAGTAGGTGGCCAGGACCAGATTCCGGCCGTGCTCGCACAGGTCCGCCGCCGTGACCAGTTCCGAGGAGCCCAGGGCGATCTCCCCGACATAGATCGCCTCCTGTGGTGCAGAAGGGGAGAGGTGCCACAGCGAGGCCGATGTCCCCAAGGCCTTCTCAACCAGATAGATCTCGCCGGCGGGGTCCACCATCATGGCCTCGCAGTTTCGCGGCCCCGCAGCGCCGTAGGTGAACTCCCATGTGGTGAAGGAGTCCACGGCGAGCTCTCCGAAGCCGTGCTCCACATCCACCTCGGGCTCGGGGATGACGTGGATCTGGTAGTCCGTCCGGGTCTCGGGGTTGTCTCCAAAGTCCCCCACGAAGATGGCCGGAGCACCCTGGAAGGTCCCCACGGCGATGTCCTCCCAGTCCTCGGCCCACACGCCGTCGAGATCAAGCCGCCCGAGGTACGAGCCGTCGGTGGTGACAGCGTAGACATAGGGCCCGTCGCCGGAGTCGTTGTGCAGCCAGATGAGGCCGGGGTTCACGCGGGAGAAGGCGATGCCGGAGGTCTCCGTCAAGGCCGGCCAGGAGACGGTCCCCCGCTCCTCGGCGCCCTGATACGCGGCTTCCTCGTGCCAGTCTCCAGCCGTACTGCTGGTGTTGTTCACATTATTGGTATTGCCGGTGTTGTTGACGTTGTTCGCAGCGCACATCCCCGCGCACTGGGGATCGTCGCAGTCCGTGAGCCCGTCCCCGTCGTCATCGATCTGGTTGTCGCAGATCTCTTTGGAGGTACTGCCCCCGATATCGTCACAACCCACCGCAAAAAGGAACAGGGCACACAGCAGTGAAAGAACGCGCAACGTCGGCCTCCATGTCTCCCCGTTGTATGTCCTGGCACGGCGATGAGCAACGGGAAACTTCCCGGGGTCGGTCCATATCCTTCGATTCACCGTGCTTCATTCGCCATTTTTTACGAATTAAACAAAGTATTGACACTTATTCGCCATATTTGCCGAATTCATCTGGTTTTCGCTCGGAAACAGGGATAGAATGCTCCATGGACATGCTCACCACGCACACCGACGCGACCCTCATCGAAGAGCTGGGGCGGCGCATCGCCGCAACCCGAGTGGACCGCGGTCTCACACAGGCGGCCCTCGCCTTCGAGGCCGGCATCTCCAAGCGCACCCTCGAGCGGCTCGAGTCCGGCGACTCCATCCAGCTCGCCGGATTTTTACGGGTCCTTCGGGCGCTCGGTCTCACCCAGAACCTCAACGCCCTCCTCCCCGTCGCCGCAGAGAGCCCCATGCGGCTCCTGGAGGTCGCGGCCAAACCCCGTCGGCGAGCCCGCGGCAAACCGCAGCGAGGAGAGAAACCTCCCTTCAGGTGGGGTGACCAGTGACGACGCTAGCCGAGGTCCGCCTCTGGGGTACGCGCATCGGAGCCGTCTACGTCGAGGAACCGGACGGTGTCGCCTCCTTCGAATACGACCCGGCCTTTTTTAGGGAGCGGCGTCGAGGTGGCCCCCATCACCATGCCTCTGGGCCCTGGCGTCTTCACCTTCTCCGCCCTCTCGCGGGAGAGCTTCCACGGACTTCCGGGCCTTCTGTCCGACGCCCTCCCCGATCGCTTCGGCAACGCCCTCATCAACACCTGGCTCGCCTCCCAGGGCCGCCTGCCCGACAGCTTCAACGCCGTGGAGCGTCTGTGCTACACGGGAACCCGGGGCATGGGCGCCATGGAGTTCCTTCCGGTCACCGGCCCAGACCCGGGGCACTCCGAGACCCTGGAGGTGGCCGAGCTGGTGCGCCTCGCCTCGGAGATCCTGGCGCGACGCGGAGATCTGAGCCTCCTCTTCGAGCCGGGTGACCGCACCGACGCGCTGCGCCACATCCTCCAGGTGGGCACCTCGGCGGGCGGTGCCCGGGCCAAGGCCGTCATCGCCTGGAACCCCGCCACGGGGGAGGTGCGCTCGGGTCAGGTGGAGGCCCCCGGGTTCGAATACTGGCTCCTCAAGTTCGACGGCGTCTCGGGCAACCGCGATCACGAGCTGGACGACCCCATGGGCTACTGCGCCGTGGAGTACGCCTACCACCTCATGGCCCGCGCCGCGGGTATCGCCATGGAGGAGTGCCGGCTCCTGGAAGAGGGCGGCCGGCGCCACTTCATGACCCGACGCTTCGACCGCCTGCCGGGAGGGAAAAAGCTCCACATGCAGACCCTGGCGGCCCTGGCCCATTTCGACTTCAACAGCCCCGGCGCCCACTCCTACGAGCAGATCTTCCTGGTGATGCGGCGACTGGGGCTCCCCATGGAGCAGCTCGAGGAGCAGTACCGGCGCATGGCCTTCAACCTCATGGCCCGAAACCAGGACGACCACGTGAAGAACGTGGCCTTCCTCATGGACCGGACCGGGACCTGGCGCCTCAGCCCTGCCTACGACGTCACCTACGCCTACAACCCGGCCGGTGCCTGGACCTCGCGCCACCAACTCTCAGCCAACGGAAGGCGCGACGGCTTCTCCCAGGACGATCTCGAGGCCGTGGCCCGCACGGCCGCCCTCTCGGGGAGCCGCGCCACCCGCATCCT
>QKIM01000212.1 GCA_003249585.1 Deltaproteobacteria bacterium | reverse complement strand
GTCCTGCTCAGCACGGGCCAATTCTGATCCGTTTTCACACACTTGTGATCCGCGGCGACACTCAGCTTTACATGGAGATCTTTTTGGCGGAAGATTCCTTCCAAGGAGGTTCCATGAACACCGATCCCCTCACCCTTTCGCCCGTCACGCTGCAGCGCCTGAAGAGCATCTCCCTCGTGGAGAAGCGTCCCATGGAAGAGATCATCGATGAGCTGGTGGAACTGAAGTTCCAGGCCCTCATCCCCTACCTGGAGGAATACATAAGCAACGACGTCGCCAATCCCGTGACCGGGGGCAAAAAAGCGTCGGGCCGGGAGACGGACGTCTTCATGATTCCCACCCTCGACCCGCCGACTGGAGAGTGATCACTTCACCAGGGCGTCGGGCTCCACGACCTCGATGACCACGCCGTCGAGCTTCAGGCCGGAGCGCTTCTGCGCCGCCTCGAGGAGCTCGCGGGGATCCTTGTCCACCAGAGAGAAGTCCACGGGGACCATGCGCACGTCGTTGCCGTCGCCATAGAGGAGCGTCTTGCCGTCGGGGGAGAACTCCGCGGAGATGGACTCCCGCGCGGAGTGGAGGACCAGCAGCATCCGCCCCGTGGCGGCCTCCCACACGCGCACCGTGTGGTCGTCGGAAGCCGTGGCCAGGTAGCGGTCGTCTCCGGAGAAGCGCACGCTGTTCACCCACGCCTCGTGCCCGGTGAACTCGCGGATCTTCTTGCCCGTCGCCGTCTGGAAGAGCATCACCTTCTTGTCCTTGGAGGAGGTGGCCAGGAGGGTCCCGTCGGAGGAGAAGTCCACCCCGCTCACCAGCTCTTTGTGCCCGGTGATGGTGCGCACCTTCTGTCCCGAGAGGGTCCACAGGATGATGGTCTGATCCTTGGACACCGAGGCGATGAGACCGCCCCTGGGCGAGACGGCCACGTTGCGCACGCTGTCGCCGTGGCCCTTGAGCGTGTGGATGGGCCTCCCCCAGTTCACGTCCCAGATGATCACGGTGTTGTCCTTGGAGGAGGAGATGAGCTTGCCGCCGTCCGCGGACCAGGCGATGCCGAAGACACGGTCCTTGTGCCCCTCGAGGCGCTTGATGAGTTGCCCGTTCTCCGCGTCCAGGATGGTGATGCTGCCGTCCCAGCATGAGGAGGCCAGCTTCTTGCCGTCGGGAGACCAGGCCACGGCCCAGACCTTGTCGGCAAACCCCTTGAAGTTGACGATGCTGGTCCCCAGCCGGGAGTCCCAGATGCGCACGGAGCGGTCCCAACTGGACGAGGCGATGCGCCGGCCGTCGGGAGAGAAGGCCGCCTTGACGATATAGTCCGTGTGCCCCTTGAGCACCGGGAGGATTGTGGAACGCTGCATCTTCCACACCTTCACGGTGTTGTCCCAGGAGGCCGTGGCGATGCGGACGTTGTCGGAGAGCTGCGCCAGCCCGTACACCCTCTCCTTGTGGGAGTGGATGGCGTACAGGCAGGCCCCCGTCTCCATGTCCCAGACACGGATGGAGTTGTCGTGCCCGCCGGTATAGAGGAGCCGACCGTCTGAGGAGATCTTGACGTCGAGGACCGTGGCCGTGTGGCCCTGCAGAGAATGGACCATCTTGCCGCTGGCCAGATCCCACATCATCACGGTGTTGGAATCTCCTGCAGCAACCACCCGCCTGCCGTCGGGAGAGACGGCGATGGCGTTGATGCGCTGGAAGAACCCCTTGATGCGCCGCTTCAGGACCTTGCGCTTGCCCAGGTCGAAGAGCAGGATGTTGTCCTCCCGTGCTCCGGCCACGAGGCTCTTCCCGTCGCTGGTGAACTGGATACGGAAGATCTTGTAGTATTTCTTGGCGTTGATGGTCGCCGTCTTCTTCTTCTCCTCGGCGTCCCAGAGGAAGATGACGCCTGCATAGTCCAAAGAGGCGATGGTCTTGCCGTCGGGGGACCAGACCACGTCGATGACGCGCTCGCCATGCCCTTCCAGCACATGGGCGGCCTTCCCCTCAGCTATGTTCCATATGATGACGGTTCGATCGTAGGCGGCGCTGACCACCTGCCGGCCGTCGGGGGAGAAGTCGAGACCGTGGATCCTGTCCCGGTGGCCTTCGAGGACCTTTGCCGGTGTCTTGCCCGAGAGGTCCACGATGTGGATGGTGTTGTCGTAGCAGCCCACGGCCGCCACGTTCTTCACCGGTGAGACCGCGAGCTTGACCAGGGAGGAGTTGAACCGGTGGATGGACTCCAGGGCGAGGGAGAGGTTGAAGTTCGTGCGGTACAGGCGGGAAAAGGCTTCGGTCCTGAGCTGGTAGGCCTGGTGGTGCTCCTTCTCGAACCCCTTGACATACCAGGGGCTCCTGGGATGGGTAGGGTTGTGGACGAGTGAGGAGGACGCGTAGATCTGGGCTGCGGCGAACTGGCTGTCGTTCTCCATGCGGGTGGCGATCTCGTTGAAGGCCTGGGACATGAGGAAGTGGGACTGCAGCCGCTGTACCTCCGCGGAGCCCACCTTCTCCTCCAACTGATCCGCACGGGCCGACTGACCGTGCCAGGCGAAGAGAAGGGACCCCGTCAGGACCAGGAAGAAGAGCACGATCCCGATACCGGCGATGACGCCCTTTCTGCGGTTGGCGAAAAGGGAGGCAAAGAGCTCCAGGGGCCGCTGCCCGCCGGACTTCTCCCCGGAGAGATACTCCTCGAGCCCTTCAACGAGATCATTGACGCTCCTCAGACGCTGCGCCTTGTTCTTCTGGAGGGCCAATGCCGCCAGCTTCGCCAGATCCCTCGGCGCCGCCGGCTGCAGGGTGAGGATATCGGGGACAGGCTCGTGGACCACCTTGTGGAGAACGTCGTAGATGTTCCCCGACCAGGGTGGACTGCCCACCAGGATCTCGAAGAGGACCACGCCCAGGGAGTACACATCGGACTGCTCGTCGATGCGGTCGACCTCACCACGGGCTTGTTCGGGTGGCATGTAGGCCGGGGTCCCCAGGGCCTGCCCCGCGATGGTGTGGGTGTCGCCCTGGGTGAGCTGCTGAATCTCGGCGGCGATCCGACGCCCGCCGGGGTCGTCTCCCGTGCGCATCTTCGCCAGTCCCCAGTCAAGGACCACCGTCTCGCCAAATTCCCCGATGATGATGTTGTCGGGCTTGATGTCCCGGTGGATGACCCCCTGGGAGTGGGCGAAGGCGATAGCGTTGCACAGGTCGAGGAAGTGGGGGAGGAGCTTGAGCCGGCCGGCCAGACTCTTGGCGTTGAGGATGGCGTCGCCCAGGTTGACACCCCCCACGTGCCGCATGGTGTAATACAGGGAGCCGTCGGGACGCTGCCCGATCTCGTAGATGGGGATGATGGAGGGGTGCTGGAGCTGTCCCGCCAGACGCGCCTCCCGGAGGAACCGGATGTTGGCGGAGTCCCTGAGGGGTTTCTTCCCGTTGATCATCCCCCCCTCGTCGCTGGACTGGCCGGGGAAGAGCAGCTCCTTGATGGCCACCTCCCGGCCAATGTGGGTGTCTATCCCGACGAGGATGCGGCCAATGGAGCCCCGGTACTTCTCTCCCTTGATGCGATACCGGCCGGGCTCCTCGTGGGAGATCCCCAGCCCCTCGAGGGGATCGGCCAAATCGGGCGGCGGCGGCGGGGGGGGAGGGAACCCCGTCTTGGGCACGGGGGAGCGGGGCCGCGCCTCGAGCAGTTCCTGGTCAGGCACGCTGATGTGGATCCGCTCGTCCATCTCCTCGATGAGGTTGGAGAAGCCGTCGCTCTCGATCACCCAGGGGACGTTGCCACTGAGATCGTGGGCCGCGGAGTCGGGCCCCATCCGCGTGATGATGATCTCCCCCTGGGAGTCCACGGGGGCCGGAGGATAGGGCTTCTGATAGTCGCGGGTCTCGTCGAAGATGCTGTGTCCGTCGTGTTCCCGGGCGAAGTCTCCGGCCTCCATGCCGTGATCGCCGTGGGTCCCCGCCAGCTTGAAGTCGCTGGTCTCGTCATCGTCGTCGACGGGAGGGGACTGGACCTTCTTGTAGTTGCGGGTCCCGTCATCGTCACCGGAGGGGGGCGGGACCTTCTTGAAGGTGCGGGTCTCGTCCTCCTCGTCGTTTGACCAGGACGGTGGCTGCGTCCCAGAGGGGAGGACGAAGTCCACGGTCTTGTCGTCGGGCTCGTCGAGGGAGGGGAGCAGCGCCATCCCTTCGCCCAGGAGGGAGTTGCGGACCTCGTCGAAGTTTGAGTCCTCGTCGATGATGGTCTGGACGCCCCAGTTCTCCTCGCTCACCCGGTGCAGGGTGTTCCAGGGTCCGAAGTGCTTGGTCACGATACCCATGCCCCCCACGCTCCGGACCGCCCGCTCCTCATCGTCCTTGAAGCGGGCCAGGGTCGAGATCAGGGCCTCACGGAGGGTGTTGAACTCCGTGGAACTGAGCTTGGCGATGAGGATGCGGAAGAGGTTGGCGTTGGAATTCTTCCGCCACTCCTCGCCAATACGGGAAAACTCATCGAGGTTGATGAATCGCTGCTTGTAGGCGAGGACGAGGAAGAGGATATCTTTGTGCATGGTGTCGTGTTCCCAGCGGGACAATCGGGAACTATATCACAGTAGATAAGGTGTTGGAAAACAAAGCAACACAGGGGAGATGCTTTTCACGAGGGCGCATGGATACGGCTCCCTGCCGGGCGTCCTCCCCCTCGGCGTCTCAGAGGACACACCGGGTCTCCTCAGGACAGTTCGATGTAGCCGAGATCATTCACCTTGTCGAACTGGGTCTCAAAATGCTCCGCGTCCGCCCGCAGAAATTCGAGGTACTGCTCACACAGCTCCTCCTTGACAAAGACCCGCCGCTTCGACTCGATGTCGATCACGCGGAGCATGGAGTGATCCTTGACCTTTACATGATACTTCTCTGAAAGACCGTGCTCCTTCAGCAGCCGCTCCACTTGCTCGAGATACGCTTCCATGGGAAACTCCTTGGGTACCACTGGGGTTTGCGATACAATCTACGGGAGGTATCGTTCCCGGCGCAAGCAAAATTTTTGTTTTGTCTTCAGCCGAAGATTTTGTATAGAGTGCCACACTGTGACCACACCCCAAGGAGGTCCCCATGCGTGTTGCCCGTTCCACCCTGTTCCTTATCGTGCTCCTGCTCATGGCCGTCGCCTGCACCGAGGAGCGTGAGATCTCCATCTCCTCCCCCGAGCGGGGGAGCATGTTCACCCTCGACGAGGAGGTCACCCTGGTGGTGAAGGGCGGCAAGGACATCCAGGTGAATGACGAGCCCTCGGACCGCACCG
>QKIM01000572.1 GCA_003249585.1 Deltaproteobacteria bacterium | reverse complement strand
ACCTTCGCCGATGGCTCGGCGTCAACAACTATGAAGTGCAGAAGGCCTCTATCCGCGCTTTGGGACTGCTCAGGGAACCTAAGGCCATCTCCAAACTTCTGTCCCTACTCTATCATCAGGATGCTGGGGTGAAAAAATCGGCCATCGTCGCGATCGGGCTCATCAACAATCCCGACGCCCGGACGACCCTCCAGTATCTTATCAACAAGGATGCCGATCCCGAGGTGCGCGCGCTGGCCTGGCTCGCCTATTCCCTGGGCGGGCTCACGCGGGATCAGGAGCTGCTCGTGATGAACCACCACGGGGAAGCCTTCGCCGCTGGAAACATGCCGCTGGCCTTCATCTATGCCCTGGCCCTGGTCGCCAGAGGGTACAGGGGCTCCGAGGCCCGGCTGAAGTCCATCTTCGAGCGCTGGGTCTCCCACGGTGAAAACTCCAGCGCCAAGGCACAGGCGCTCGAAGTGATCATGCTCCTGGGCAACGCGCGATCCAGACCATGGTTCGAACTGGCTGCCAGATCGCCGCTGTACCGGGTCCAGTCCAGGGCGCTCCTGTGGCTCGCCCGATTTCGGGAACCCGGAATCATCACCGATACGAAAAAGGTGCTCCAGCCTGTTCTCGCGCCTGTCATGCGAAAGAAGGAGGAGCTGCATCTTCCCTTCAAACCGCAGACCGATGAGGGCAGTGCCGGGTGCGGATGCCACGCCGGAGGTGCCCCGCGGGATCTCCTCCCTGTCCTCCCCCTCATGCTTCTGGCGCTCCTCAGGCGTTCCCGCCGACGGAAGTGATGTATGACCAGCCCTGAAGGTATCACCGACAGGAAAACACGGCATTTTCAATATTTCTCCGGAGATAGGCTTGACGGATCTGGCTGTGACAGCCTCTTCGGACAGGTCCACCTGATGCCTGCCCCGCTCTCTGGCGTCAACCAGGAGGCGCTCTCCACCGAGGCCCTGTTTCTGGGACACCGGTTCGGTCTCCCGCTCTTTATCTCCTCCATGACCGGCGGGACGCAGGCCACGGGGGCCTTCAACGATGCCCTCGGACGCCTTGCCCGAACCTTCAGGATCCCCTTTGGGCTCGGGAGCATCCGCCCTCTCCTCGAGGATCCCGGCTGTGCCGGGTCCTTCGACGTGAAGCGGCGCACCGGGGCCCCCTTCGTCGCGGCCAACATCGGCGCGGTGCAGTTGTGCCGGTTTGGGAGCGGCCCCCTGAACCGTGCGCTGGAGCTGTTGGACGCCGATGCCCTCTTCGTTCATCTCAACGTGATCCAGGAGCTCGCGCAACCGCAGGGCGACAGGGATTTCTCGGCGCTCCCCAGGGAGCTCCCCGGGGTCATCCCCCGCATCGAACGTCCCGTCATCGTCAAGGAGACAGGGGCAGGGCTCGATCGCGCCACGGCGTCTTTTCTCGCCGACGCGGGTGCTGTGGCCCTCGACGTGGCCGGCTGTGGCGGATCTTCCTTCCTGGATGTGGAGATGGCGCACATGGTCTCCGAAGCACAGGACGTGTGGGAGCCCTTCCGCGGCTGGGGCATTCCCTCCGCGGCCTCCATCCTTGTGTGCTCGGGGGCCGGGCTCCCCCTCATCGGTTCCGGTGGGCTGCGCAGCGGGCTCGATCTCGCCAGGGCCATCGCTCTGGGGGCCGACTTCGGTGGCGTCGCCGGGCCGCTGGTGAAGGCCTGGAGCGATGGCGGCGAAGCCACCATGGAGCGGTACGTGGAGCGGCTGGCCTCCCAACTCAGGAGCGCCATGGTGCTCACGGGCGCCGCCCATGTCCAGGCGCTCTCACGAGTGCCATTTCGGCTTGGTCCCGAGCTGGCCCGATGGCTGGAAGTGCCATGACTCGTGCGGAGCTCCCGCTCATCGGCAAGGTCATCCTCCTCGGGGAGCATGCCGTCCTCTACGGCGCCCCGGCCATCGCCGTTCCGCTCCATCTCCCGGGGCATTTCACCGTCGAGTCGGGGGGCTCCTCCGTCAGGATTCTGCCACCGCTCCTGGCCGAACACACTGCGGCCGTGGAGGCCATCCTGAACGGTGCCCTGGCCGGAGAGGGGTTCACGCTCCGGCTCCCCGCGCGGTTGCCCGCAGGCGCCGGCCTCGGCATGAGCGCCGCCCTCTCCGTCGCGCTTGCTCGTGCCGCGGCGCTGGTGCGGGGTGAAGCGGCAACCGGTGACACCCACGCCCTCGCCCGGCGGATCGAAGAACATTTCCACGGGACGCCCTCGGGGATCGACGACACGACCATCTGGTACGATCGCCCCGTCCTCCTGCAGCGTCCCGATATTCAGGTCGAGGTCCCCTTTCCCCATGAGCGTCTCGGACCACATGCGCTCTGGCTCACCTCGTCCGTCCCCGATCTGGTCGTAGGGGACTCGGGGGAGCGCTCCGCCACGAAACTGATGGTGGAGCGGGTGGCCGCCACCCTCGACGGGGCAGGGCGCCGTGATTTTGCCCGGTTCACGTCCGGTGCCGTTCAGCGGTTCCTCGGGGCGTGGAAGGCCTCGGACGCACCATCCATGGGGCGAGAGATGAACGCTGCCCAGGAGCGGTGCCGCCTTCTGGGGATCTCCACCGCGCGTCTCGACTCCATGGTGGAGCGGGCTCTTGAGGCGGGGGCATACGGGGCCAAACTGAGTGGCTCGGGTGGTGGCGGAGTGGTCGTCGCCCTGGTCTCGGCAGCGACCCGGGAGGCCGTGGTCGACGTCTGGCGGAGCATGGGATGCGAAGTCCCCTCCGCTGTGGACTAAGATCTCAATCTGCAATGGAAATCAAACGGGTTCAGGGCGACAGAAAGGGGTGGTGTTTCCCTCGTCGTTGTGGTAGGGTGTCCTCCTTTGAAGTCCCCCCTTCGGGGGGACGCCGAACCGGACCCCGGAACACGGGGGACGCCCCGGTGACGATCCCGCACACAGCGGTCCCGGGGGAGTGGAGCGCGGGATTATTTCAAGTATGGAATCCAACGAAGACAAGACGATGCAACAGTACAACGCCGACTCCATCCAGGTCCTCAAAGGGCTCGACGCGGTGCGCAAGCGACCGGGGATGTACATCGGCGACACCGACGACGGTACAGGCCTCCACCACATGATCTACGAGGTCGTCGACAACGGCGTCGACGAGTACCTGGCCGGCCACTGCGACACCCTCAACGTCACCATTCACGCCGACAACAGCGCCACCATCGAGGACAACGGCCGCGGTATTCCCGTGGACATGCACGCCGAAGGGCGGCCTGCCGCGGAGATCATCCTCACGGAGCTGCACTCGGGCGCCAAGTTCGACTCCTCCCAGTACAAGGTGTCGGGCGGCCTCCACGGCGTGGGTGTCAGCGTGGTCAACGCCCTCTCGGATCGTCTGATCCTCGAGGTCAGGCGTGACGGGAAGGTCCATCGCATGGAGTTCCGCCACGGGGCGGTGACCAAAAGCCTGGAAGTGGTGGGGAGCTGTCCCGCGGAGAAGCATGGCACCAAAATCACCTTCTGGCCCGACGACTCCATCTTCACCAACGTGGATTTTTCGCACAAGACCCTCGTGGGGCGTCTCAGGCAGGTCTCCTTCCTGAACCGCGGCATCCGCATCAACTTCCACGACGAGCGTGAAGAGAAGGCCGTCACCTTCGACAGCGAGGGGGGTCTCTCGGCCTATG
Source organism: Deltaproteobacteria bacterium (assembly GCA_003249585.1). Classification (GTDB taxonomy): domain Bacteria; phylum Myxococcota_A; class Polyangia; order HGW-17; family HGW-17; genus SZUA-580. Next base: position 1,665 of record QKIM01000572.1, on the reverse strand, counting down.
TGGACTATCTCTCCAAGGGCAAGGTCGCCCTCCACGAGGCCCCCATCTCCATGGAGGCCGAGAAGGACGACTGCACCGTCGAGCTGGCCCTCCTGTGGACGGATGCCATCCCCGAGTCCATCTGGTGCTTCACCAACAACATCCCCAACAAGGACGGCGGCACCCACATGACGGGGCTGCGCCGCGCCCTCACGCGCACCATCAACGACTACGGCAACAACTCCAAGTTGTTCAAGGACCTCAAGGTGATGCCCAGCGGGGATGACATCCGTGAGGGGCTCACGGCGGTCCTTTCCCTGAAGCACCCCGACCCCAAGTTCAACTCCCAGACCAAGGACAAGCTGGTCTCTTCCGAGGTCATCGGCATCGTCGAGAACAGTGTCACCGAGGCGCTGTCCCTGTATTTCGAGGAGAACCCCCGGGTCGCCAAGACCATCATCGGCAAGGTCATCACGGCCTCCAGGGCCCGAGAGGCCGCCCGCAGAGCCCGAGAGACCATCCGGCGCAAGGGCATCCTCGACTCTGCCTCCCTGCCTGGAAAACTGGCCGACTGCCAGGAGCGGGATCCTGTCAGGGCTGAGCTCTTCATCGTCGAGGGTGACTCCGCAGGCGGCTCCGCCAAGCAGGGCAGGGACAGGCGCAACCAGGCCATCCTGCCCCTGCGCGGCAAGATCCTGAACGTGGAGAAGGCCCGTACGGACAAGATGCTGGCCTCTCAGGAGATCACCAGCCTCATCACCGCCCTCGGGACAGGGATCGGCACCGAAAACTTCGACATCGAGAAGCTCCGGTATCACTCCATCGTCCTCATGACAGACGCCGACGTCGACGGATCCCATATCCGTACCCTCCTGCTCACCTTCTTCTTCCGTCAGATGCGGGAGATCATCGAGCGTGGACATCTGTACATCGCACAGCCGCCCCTGTATCTCGTGGTCAAGGGCAAGAAGCGGACGTACATCAAGAACGAGAAGGACCTCGAAAACTACCTCACCCTCGTGGCCGCCGATGGCACCATCCTCAGGGGCGCCTCCATGGAATACACCGGCGAGGCTCTGGCGGGGATCTTCCGTGACCTGGTGATCTACAAGGAGACGTTGCAGAAGCTCTCGCGGCAGTTCGATGTGTCCATGTTGCATCAGTTGGCCCAGATCGAGGAGATGGGGAGCACCGGCATGGCACGCATCCCCGATCTGGACGCGCTGGTGACCAGGATTGTCGACCTCCTTACGGCGGTCACAGGCGTATCCGGGGTCGAGTGCGATGTCGTGGAAGACGACGACGACAACCCCTCGCTGGAGATCAAGCTCTTCTTCCGGGGACGTGCCAAGCACCTGGTCATCAACGACACCTTCCTGGACGCCCCGGTGCTTTCTCGCGTCCGGCGCATGTACCAACGCCTCCTGGAGGTCTCCCCCTTCCCCTGGACCCTGGTCACCGGGGATCACGAAGAGCACCTTGATGGCCCCCTCGAGGTCCTGGAGTATTCCGAGGCCCTGGGCAAGAAGGGACTCAACATCCAGCGCTACAAGGGCCTCGGTGAGATGAACCCCGACCAGCTCTGGGAGACCACCATGGACCCCGAATCCCGGACCCTCCTGCAGGTGAAGGTGACCGACGAGATCGCCGCCGACGACGTCTTCACCATCCTCATGGGGGATCAGG
>QKIM01000603.1 GCA_003249585.1 Deltaproteobacteria bacterium | reverse complement strand
AGGGAGTTGAAGGGGATGAACACGGTGTCGAAGCGCTCCCCGAGGTCGAAGGAACGCATGTCCCCCTGGTGCAGGGGAATATGAAGCCCCTCGGACCGGGCCTTCACACGGGCGCGTTCCAGCATGGCCGGGGTGAGGTCGACCCCTGTGATCTCCACGCCGCGTCTGGCGAGGGGGATGGTGAGCCGTCCGGTGCCGCAGCACAGCTCCAGCGTCCTGCCTTTGCAGTGCCGGGCATAAAAGGGGAGATCCTCCTCGAAGGTGTTGACGAGATCGTACAGTTCACCGGTGTGGATGAGGGGACCTGTGGTGAATTCCATGGCGGCCTGCGGTCGGGGTCGTGTCCGGGGGCCGACTATCTGGCGGGCGAGCCACCCAGGCGGCGGGAGAACATCAGGTTGGAACGCCCTTTGTATTCCTTGTAGCCGATATCGAAGGGGAGCGGCCCGATCTTCTTCTTGTTGCGGTAGATCTTCTTGAGGTCCTTCTGGTAGCGGACGGCGAACATCTTGATGGGCTGGATGTAGTTGCCGAAGAACCGGTTCTCCCACTGCTTGTTCAGGAAGTGCTTGACGGGGAGCCCGCTGTCGTCCTGGAGCAGGAACTTCGTCTTGCCCAGCACCACGCCACGGATGATCTTGAAGGTGGGGCGGTGCAGGAGGTAGGAGGCGCTCTTGAGGTAGGTGGTGGTGATGGGCAGGCTGTTCAGGAACTTGACGATGGCGGGCTTCTTCTTGAGCCCGAACCGGCCGAGGACCTTCTCGTCGCCCAGGTTCATGGAGAAGTACTCCACGACGGCCTTCGAGCCGTCGGCCCGCTGGAAGGCAATGCGGTTCCCGATAATGGGATAGTCGTTCTTGGGGAAGACGCTGTCATCACCGTGAGCGCGGTTCTTGCGCCTGGCCTTCATCCCGGCCATGGCCCGGGCCATGGCCGCGGGAGCGGGAGACGGCGCCATGGCCGCCTTCATGAGGGTCTTCATGGCGGCGTTCATGGCGGGGCGGGCCCCCTTCATGGAAAGCGCCCCCATGGCGGCCATGGCATCCTCGGCGTGGTCGATGACCCTGCCCTCCTTGTGGACGATCTGCCCGTCGGCGTTGAGCGTGATGCGCTCCACTGAGAGGATCTTGTGACCCAGTCGCGCCAGGAAGAAAAGCAGGGTCGGGAGGGTCCCGTTGATACGCCTCACGTCCTTGTGAAACATCTGCATGGCCATGTATTTGGTGAGGAAGAAGGAGAGCTCCGTGATGTGCTTCACCGTCTTCTCCACCCGGGCCAGATACCGGTGAAAGTCCTTCTTCAGGAGCTTCTTGAAGTTGGGCACGCTCCCGGCGGGCTCAAGCCCGATCATCACGATGCGATCGCTGTGGGGAAAGAAGAACTCGGCGTGGAGGATGTCGGGACCGGAGAAGGGATAGAAGAGGGTCCCTCTGGCCTTGTGAACCGGCTGAAGAAACTCCTTGGACCACTTGGCCACCTCCTGTTCCCGCTTGTGGACATATTTCTTCCAGGTGTGGTCGATACGTTTCTTGTGCGACACCCACTCCCGATCCTCGACGATGGGCTTCACCTCCTTGGACAGTGCGGGCTGCACACCGGCGATGATCTTGGCCATGTCGTCGAGGGTGAGCTCGTCGCTGAGCACGGGGTTGGGCTTTACGGGCGCGACCTTCGCGGGAGGAGCCGTCTTCATGGGGGGAAGCGCCTTCGCCATGACAGAGGCGGTCATGGGAGGAGTGGGGGCTTTCGCGGGATCTGCCGATTTTTTTTCAGACTCCCCCTTGCACGAAACCAGCAGCAGCAAAATGAAAATGTATCTCACAGCGTCGCTCCTTCTTGTCCCACGGTGTTCTGCCATCTGGCGTTCTCGCGAAAGCCTTTCGGTTAAGCACTCGGTGCAACACGCAGCTTGTCCATCGAGGTCACAAAGCCGCCGAAACGGGCGACCTTCGCGCGCTTCGGCGGTGTACATGAGAAACCAAGATAATGAGCTTCCCCCCTCCCTGCAAGCAAATTATGCCGGACTCCACGGGCGTTCGAGCCGCCATTCCCCCGCTCGGACGGACGGAAGATCAACTATGATGCGAGACGGCGGCCAGGCGGGTCAGTTTGAGCATGACGGGGATGACCCTGCGGCTGGAGATGATGGTGAAATGGTCGTACTGAGAGCGGATGTTGAGCAGCCGGGCCCGACGCTCGGCCTTGGTGAAGAGCCTGGCGTACTTGGGGATGAACCTGCGGCTCTGGGCGTACTTGAAGTTCTCTGCAAAGGACTGGGCCGTAAAGAGCGTCGAATAGGACACGAGCAGCATGCGGGTGGTCTGCGAATTCGTGAGGAAGCTCTGGAATTTCGACTGCAGCCCATACATGGCGTCAAGCATGATGAGCGTCGAGATGCGCTTGTCCTTGAGCCACAGCGCCATGGTCTTGAAGGCGCCGCTGTGGCCGGCGATCACGATCTTCCCGCCGGGGATCTGCACGGATCGGGTCTTGAGGAGCTTGAAGAGGGCCTCGAGGGAGAACCAGGTGAAGTCTTCCTTGTCGGACGCCGGGGACTCGGGCACGACGAAGAGCGCATTCTTGCCGCTGCGCTTGAACTGAGTCGCCAGCTTGTTGCTGGTCCACTCCCGGTCGACAGTGGTGCCGTAACCATGAAGATACACGACCACCCCCGCATCTTCCTTCTCGTAGTCCTTGGGCCACCAGAGGTGGATGGCACCCTTGCGCGACAACAGACGCTTGTGGAGCCCTCCGGCCACGTGGTCCTCGCCGTTGCTGCCCACGGCAAAGGCGCTGCCCGGAAGGACAGAGAGCGCGAGGAGGATGGAGAGTGCCCGGATGAACATGGTTGAACGTCCTTGGGAAATTGCCTCGGTCGAGGAGGCGGTTCGTGGCGCATTGACAGAATAAAAAAAGTACCCGGCCACACTTTTACTTTAGCACGCCAACACAAAAAATGCAAATGTCAAGAAGAAAAAGAAATCGCCAAACAGTCCTTACTCATGGTTATTATTACTACAATCAAATTTCCGCCTCAAGCGGAACGTAGTGAAACCCAGAAAAGCGGGGTTGACAGCCAGGGGTGATTTTTGGTCTCCTCCCGACGGCACACGCCCGGGAGTCGGACCACGCTCACGGGGGCACCTGGTTCATGGTGTCGGCCAGGCAATGGGGGCAGTACTCCCACTGATCCGAGACGAATCCGCACACCCGGCAGCGAAACCGATGATCGTCGCCATTCTGGTCAGGAACGGATTCCCGCTGCCGCCTGCGCCGGGCCTCCTCCTCCCTGGCCGCGAGGGGATCGAGCACTTTCTTGATGGTATACATGAGGGACATGGCCGCTCTCCATGGGTTCCTCTACAGCGTAAGCAGCGGCGGGCAGCTGTCAAGTGCGCGAGCCTCAGCTTTACAGGTCTTTGTCTGTGGGTACAATTGTGGAATGACACGACCTCCTGTCCCCGCAGACGACTCGGACCGAAGCTGGCCACTGGCCCCTCCCGGCCCCCGAAGCCCCGACGCCTCCCTGCAGCGCGTCAACGCACACCGGGTGCGCCTCGTCCGAATCTCCCGAAAGCTCCTGGCCGCTTTCATCCTGTTCTTCCCCCTGGCGCTCGCGCTCTATGCGGGAGTGCCCCTCCTGACCGGCCTCGGAGGTCGGACGGTGGTGAGCGTCCTCTTCCCGACGGTGCTCCTGGGCATGGTCCTCTTTCTTCTGCTCCTTGGGCACCTGCTCCCCCTGGCCACCTTCGACAGGGGCACCGGCGTGGCGGTCATCGGCCGGATCGGCGCTCAGTCGCCAGGGCCCACCTCACCTGTCCCCCTGAGAATTTCCATGTCGGAGATCCTGGCCGTTCAGTTCCTCGAGAAGCCAGGGCGACGGGCAGGTGAGCACTGTGCCGAGTGCAACCTCGTGACGTCCAGTGGCAAGAGGATCAGCCTCCTGAACCATGGGGAGCCAGACCTCGTCCTGAGGGAGGCCACCATGCTGGCCGACTTTTTGGGGGTCGAGCTGCACACGGTGGTGTTCACACCCGATTCGATGGCCCCCAGGCCCCCAGTCTGAGCCGGACGACGCGATGGGCCGGCGTGAGGAAATGCACCTGGAACAGGGCCCGCAGGTATTGCAGCTTCTTTCTGACATGCAGGGCATCCTGGCGCTCGCCGCGTTTCAGCCCGGCGGCCTGGACGGCCGGGACCTGCACGGTCAGCGGCAGGTTGACCAGCGAGGTCATCCAGCGGCCGAGGCGGCGGGAGACGAGGGGTGACAGGCTCTCGCTGTTGGTGAGGCGAACCCTGAGGAGCGTCCCGTCGGCCTCGAAGAAGGCCGTGACGTCCCCCTTTCCCGAGTGCCTCGGGAGGAAATCCGGAAAATCTGCGGAGTAGAGCACTCGCAGGGCGATCCCCTCGTGCCGGAGCTCGAGATGGACGACGGGGTTCGTGCGCCTGAGGGACACCGTGTCCGTGGTGGCGGCCCCGTCGGAGCCGACAGGGATCAGAACGGCGCCCTCAGGGGAGATCACCGGTGATGATGGCTCGCACAGTCGTCTGGAGCGCTCCCCACCAAGACAGGATGTGAGTGCGAGAACACTGAGGATGTACGGAATTGCGCGGGCCATGGCCTCCACCTCCACGGAAAACCCCTGCTGATACGCCTGAGTGGAGGGAACCTCACCCAATTGCCTGCGACACGGGTCAATCACTGCCTGGGACCGCCGCCCGGCCCCTTCGCTGCAAAACCATGCCCCCCAGGATGAAGGCGAGCCCCACGAAGGTCGAGGGATGGATGGTCTCTTGAGCGATGGTCCCGATGAAGACCAGAGAGACAAGGGGAGACAGAAAGATGAGGGTCGTCACCCGGGCGGCGCTCTCGGCCCGCTTCAGGGCCGCGAGCCAGATGATGAAGGTCACCCCCATCTCGAAGATGCCGATATAGATGCTCCCCAGCACGAAGTGCGCGTTCCACTCCAGGGGAACGTCAGTTACCATCACATATACACCGGTAAGGACGGAGCCCCCGAGAAAGTTGAGGAAGAGGGCAGCCACAGGGTCCCCGGTCACCCGGGTGTTGGCGATCCAGTACAGCGACCACAGCAAGGTGGACCCCAGGGCGAGGAGGACTCCCGAGGGGCTGGCCACGGAGAACCCGGTGATGTCCCCATGGGTACAGATGATGAAGACGCCGAAATAACTGACCAGGACAGCGGCCAGCTCTGTGGCCATAAGCCGCTGTTTCAGCAGCGGAACGGCCAGGAGGGCGAGCGTGATGGCCCAGGTATAGTTGAGCGCCTGGGCCTCCTGGGCCGGCAGCCTCGCATAGGC
>QKIM01000529.1 GCA_003249585.1 Deltaproteobacteria bacterium | reverse complement strand
CGAAAACGGTACTAAAAATCATACAAATGATCTATGCTGTTCTCCGGCCGCGGCCGGTCAGTCCCTATTTTTCCACTCCACGAGGAGCGCTCACCCATGCACGATGATGTCCTCTACGCCGTCTTCGCACAGCGCAACGGGTATATAACATCGCAGGAATTCACGAATATTTTCTATTCCTACGTGGTGGACCCGTCCAAGGACATCATGAGCCGCCTCAAGCTCAAGCTGGGGAAGAAGAAGTTTGACACCCTCAAGGCGATGGTGGCCAACTCCATGGACCAGAAGACCCGCATGGCCATGGAGAACAAGAGCTACGACGCCGACACCGAGCGAAACAAGGGGGGTGGCCTGAGCACCATCCAGATGGACTTCGACGGCAGCGGGCAGACCATCAACTCCTACGGCGCGCGCTACACCATCCATCCGGATCGTACCATCAGCCGCGAGGCCGAGGGGCGCTACACCATCTATCAGGAGATGGCCCGCGGCGGCATCGGGCGCATCCTCATCGCCAACGACGAACACATGGGGCGCGAGATCGCCATCAAGGAGCTCCTCCCGTCCAACTTCGGCAACCTCGACCGCGCCCTCTCCGAGGAAGAGGAGACGATGATCTCCCACCAGGTGGAGGCGGTCAACTCCCGCTTCCTCAGGGAAGCCTCGGTCACGGGGCGCCTGGAGCACCCCAACATCGTCCCGGTATACGAGATCGGCCAGCGCAAGGACGACACGCTCTACTACACCATGCGCTTCGTCAAGGGCCGCACCCTGGCCGACGCCATCTACGAGGCGAAATCCGTGAAGGAGCGGCTGGCGCTCCTCCCCCACTTCCGCGATCTGTGCAACGCCATCTCCTACGCCCACTCCAAGGGCGTCATCCACCGCGACATCAAACCCGAGAACATCATGATCGGGGAGTTCGGCGAGACCGTCGTGCTCGACTGGGGCCTTGCAAAGGTGAAGGGGGAGATCGACGAGCAGGTCAACATCTACACCGCCCAGTACAACACCTCGAGCAAGACCATCGACGGGCGCGCCCTGGGCACCCCCTCCTACATGCCTCCAGAGCAGGCCCGGGGCGACATCCAGGCCATCGATGAGCTCTCCGACGTCTACTCCATCGGCGCGGTGCTCTATGAGCTCCTCACGGGCGTCCCTCCCTTCGAGGGGAACACGGCCTGGGAGACCATCAGCATGGTCCTCGGCTATCGGGTCACCCCCGTGGCCCAGATGGTGGAGAACGCCCCCTTCGAGCTGGCCGCCATCGCCGAGAAGGCTCTCGAGAAGGACAAACGCGACCGCTACGGCTCCGCCGTCGAGCTGGTGCAGGACATCGACCGGTACATGGCCGGCGAGCGGATCTCGGCTTACGACTACAGCAAGTGGGATCTCATCCGCCGCTTCGCCAAGAACAACAAGGTCCCCCTCGCCGCCGGAGGGCTGATCCTCCTGGCCCTCATCACCACCCTGATCTTCATCTCCTATGCCTATCAGAAGGAGCTCATCGCACGGGACCGGATGAAGGTCGCCATCCAAAAAGAGATCCAGGAGCGCAACACCGCCAACTATCACATCGCCCAGACCCTCAACGAGAAGTCCTACCGCCTGGAGCGAGAGACCAAGATGCTGGAGTCGCGGATCTACGCGGCCATGGCCCTCCTGCACAATCCGGGCAATCCCCGCAGCCCCTTTTACAACGAGGCCTTCGCCAAAGCGAACCCGTCCACAGAGGATCTCATCCTCGAGACGGAGTCCAAGCTCTACCGGGCCCATATCAGTTACAACATCAAGCTCCACAACATCATCGACGTGGAGGCTCGGGCGACCTCCCTGGCCATCGCCGACAACGGGCTGTTCGCGGCCGTGGGCGGGCACGACAACATCGCCCGCATCATCGATCTGAAGACCGGCAAGATCACGCGGAAGATGGCCGGACACCTGGGCGCCGTCAACAGCGTCGACCTCACCTCCGACGGACGGTTCCTGGTCACGGGCAGCGCCGACCGCGCCGTCAAGATCTGGGACACCTCCACGGGCCGCAACGTCACCACGATGCTCGAACACCAGGACGAGGTCGCCTCGGTGCAGTTCTCCCCCGACGACACCCGCATCATCTCGGGTTCCCTGGACAACTCGGCCATCGTGTGGGACGTCAGTTCGGGCATGAACGTCCGCAAGTTCGAGCCGGGCAGGTCCATCGAGTACCAGCCCGACGAGCTCAAGACCGACGCGGGGAACCTCGCAGCCAAGATCGCGTGGTACAAGTCCCTGGGACTCCATTATTCCAGAGGCCGCGTGTACAACAGCAAGTGGAAGCTCCTCACCGAGCTCTTCAGCGACGGTCACCGCAACTTCATCTACGGCGCCACCTTCTCCCCGAACAACCAGCTCATCGGCACGGCCTCCTGGGACCGCCGCGCCAAGATCTGGGACGCCAAGACCGGTGCCCTCATCGCCAACCTCAACGGACACACGGACCGCCTCTACGATATCGCCTTCTCCCCCGACGGGCTCAAGGTGGCCACCTCCTCCTGGGACAAGACCATCAAGCTCTGGAACCCCAGGACCGGCGACGAACTCAAGACCCTCAAGGGGCACCGGGGGCGGGTCCTGGGCATCCACTTCTCTCCCGACGGCAACATCCTGGCGTCCGTGGGCGAGGACTCCCTGCTCATCATCTGGGAGGTCGCCTCGGGTTCGGCGCTCCTCACCGTCCGCGCCCACACCGACATCATCAATGACGTGAGCTTCTCCAAGGACGGCAGGTACATCTACACCACGGGGAGAGACGCCCGGCTCCGCGTCTGGCAGATCGTGCCGACCCGACGCATACGGATCTTCCGGGGCCACACCCAGAACGTCAACGGCGTCTCCATCTCCCCCGACGGCCGGCTCATCGCCTCGGGCAGCTGGGACAAGACGGTCAAGATCTGGGACCTCCCCTCCCACAGGCTGCTGCATAACCTCTCCATGGGGCCCAAACAACCCTTCGCCCATGAGAAACGAGTCTGGGGCGTGGACTTCAGCCCCGACGGGAACAAGCTCGCCACGGCGTCCATGGACAAGACCATCAAGGTGTGGGAGGTCGCCACCGGGCGGCTGCTCCTCACCCTCACGGGACACCGGGCGGGCATCTACAGCGTCAAGTGGTCTCCCAACGGCAAGTACCTCGCCTCCTCCTCCCAGGACAAGACCGTCAAAATCTGGAACGCCGCGAACGGTGACCTGCTGCAGGACCTCAAGCACCACACGGAGCGGGTCTGGAGCATCGCCTTCTCCCCCGACAACCGGGTCATCGCCTCCGTGGGCAACGACAACACCGTGCGCATCAGCGACGTGGCGGCCGGACCGGAGATCAACTCCCTGCGGGCCCACGGCGACTGGGTGACGGGCGTGGCCTTCTCTCCCGACGGCAAATCCATCCTCTCCTGCGGAAAGCGCGGCAAGATCATCCAGTGGAAATACCCCCTGGGCATCAAGGAGCGGGAGATGACAGGCCATGAGGCCTGGGTCAACAACGTGGTCATCTCCCATGACGGGAGCTTCTTCGCCACCTCCTCCGACGACCGCACGGTGCGCGTCTGGTCCATGGCCACGGGCAAACAGGTCCGGATCCTCTATGCCAACTTCGAGGTCTTCTCGCTGGACATCTCCCACGACGGCCGAAACCTGGTCATCGGCGACGGCGCCGAGGTGCTCGTGATCCCCCTGGACATGAAGTGGACGAGCGCCCCCCCCGCCAAGGAACTCGATGAGGCCAAGCAGGCGGCGGGCATGGTCATGAAGGGCTTCAAGCTCCAGCTCTCGGGCAGCCCCGATTCCGCCAAGGACAAGACCAATGGGACAGCAAAAAAATAACAACGCCCTCAAGGCGCTGAAGCTCACAGGGCTCTTCCTCGCCATCCTCTGGGGCGTCTGGGGCCTGGACCTGATCAACGACACCCTGCGGCTCGTGCCGGACATCTCCCGCATGGGCATCATTCCGCGCCGTCCCATGGGGCTGCTGGGGATCCTCACCTCCCCCTTCGTCCACGCGGGGCTCTTCCACCTGCTCTCCAACACCGTCCCCCTCTTCTTCCTGGGCTTCGCCATGCTCTATTTCTACCGGCGCACGGCCCCCGAGGCCCTGACCGTCATCGTCCTGGGCGGAGGCTTTCTGGTGTGGATCTTCGGCCGCGCGGCCATCCACATCGGCGCCTCGCTGGTCATCTTCGGCATGGCCGCCTATCTCATCGCCTCGGGACTCTTCCGCAAGCGCCTGGGGCCCATCGTGCTGGCCATCGTGGTCACGCTCTTCTACGGCACCTCACTGCTGTGGGGACTCATCCCCAAGCCGGGGCCCGTCTCCTGGGAGGCACACCTGAGCGGTGCGCTCGCGGGGACCCTGGCGGCCTGGCTCTACCGGAAGACCCAGTACTGACGCATCACCCCTTCACTGCGCCCTGGGGGTCTCCTTGGCCAGCATGATGGCCAGCATGGTGTCGTCGGCGCCGGCCATGCCCAGCTCCCCGATTCGGCCCAGATGCCGGATGGTCTCTTCGGCCGTCTTCCCCACGAACCCCTCCTCCTGCGTGATACCGTGCCCGTTCACGGCCATGTAGGCCGAGAGGATGGCGCTGTCGGTGGAGCTGGCCACCTTGAGGGCGCAGCCGCCCTTGGCGCCGTCGCAGAGCATCCCCCCCAGATCGGCTATGACGTTGTTCACCGCCAGGGTGATGGCCTGCAGGTCACCGCCCCGCTGCTGGTACACGATGGCCGCCGCCGCCCCGACCCCCGACGCGATGGCGCAGCCGCACAGGGGCGAGAGATCCCCGGTGAAGCACTTGACGTAACTGTTCACCAGATGGGAGAGGGCGATGGACTTGAGGATGGTGGGCTCGGGGATGGAGAAATACTTCCCGACGTTGAAGGGGACGAGGATGGCGACGATCCCCTGGTTGCCGCTCCCTCCCGAGGCCATCACCGGGTAGGAGAGACCCGCCATGCGTGCATCGGCGGCCGAGGCCGTGAGGATCTTGGAGGAGGAGAAGACGTCGTTGACCAAAAACCCCTTCTCCCGAAGGTCCGCCACATAGTACCCCACCTTGTGGAGGGTCTGGCCCACACGCGCCATCTCCAGGTTCATGAAGATGCCCTCCTTGATGAAGGCCGCGTCGGCACTGTCCAGCTCCTCGACGAGGACGACGAAGTCCGCCAGGGTCATTCCCCGCAGCACCTCACGGTACGGCTTGGTCGTGGGCTCGGGTCGGGCGCCCCTGCGCACCGCCTCGCCGTCGACCTCCACCAGGGTGACGTTGGTGTGGGACCCCTCGATGACCGTCCTGGAG
>QKIM01000317.1 GCA_003249585.1 Deltaproteobacteria bacterium | reverse complement strand
CCCATGAGCCAGATGAACTCGAAGAGGACCTCGGCGCTGGAGGTTACGTAGGGGACGCCCTTCTCGTAGCGCCCGCTCACGTTGGCGCCCAGCATGACCAGGGGATAGTCGACCTCTCCCTTGCGCGGGGTCGGCATGTACTCAAGCCCGAGGCTGCCGGCCATGGCGTGGGACCTGCCGAAGGCATAGGCCAGCGCCGGGTTCAAGAACCAGCCGCCGTTGATGGTCCGGTGCCAGGGTGTTGCCGGGATGGCGGCGAGGATGTCCGCGTCGGTGTACTGCTTCTCGATGCCCCGCTTCACGGGGCGGATGTGCACCTTGTCCCGGGCGGCGTAGAGGATTCGTGACAGGTGGGCGACGAAGTGGTCGAGGCGCCGTTCGAACTCCCCCTCGTTGACCGACGCATGGAACAGCGGGAAGCGCAGGGTGGTGACGCAGCGCTCCCCCTGGCACGCTTCGGTGAGCTGGACGTCCATCCAGATGAGCCGGTACCATATCCGGAAGAAGATTTGGTCCTGCACCCGAAGTCGTATGGAGACCTTCTGTCTGCCTTTCTCGCTGGTCACCCGCCCCACGTCGTGCCCGTCCTGATCGACGACCTTGTCGATGGCGCCCATCACGAGCTTCTTCGAGAAGGGCAGGCGGCGCTCGAAGCGGATGCCCCCTTTCTTCATGGGATCCTTGCGCATGCTCGTGGCGCTGAAGGCGAAAAAGGAGACCACCATGGAGAGGGGGATGGCCACCCGCTCAAAGGCGGGCCGCCAGCCGACAGCCGTGCGGGGCCTCCACTTCGCGCACAGAGCCCAGGAGAAGGGCAGGACGCCCAGGGCGAGCAGGTCCGTATAGTCTACGACCCGAGAGATGGCACGGAGGGGCAGAGCGTTGAAGGCCGAGATGAGCGGATCCGCCAGGGGGCTCTTCCACAGGACGAAGGCCAGCGCCGTGCCCAGGTGGGACCATGTGGTGCGGCGGCTCAGGACGCTGAAGACCACGGCAAAGGCGAAGAGCCCGGCGATGTCGGAGAGCTTCCCGGTGACCAAGTTGCCGAAGTGCGCCTTGAGCAGGTGGTCGTTGACGAGGAGCACCACCAGGGCGACGACGAAGGGGAGGGAGAGGAGGATTCGCGGTGTCGGTGCTTTGCGGGGCATGGCGTTGTTCCTTCTCCCCAAGACGGGTGACCCGGGTGAACCTTCACCATATCAGCTTTTTCGACAAGACAAACTCATTATCCCCATGGCCGGGCACCGGGCGCCACGGGGATCACAGCTGCGCGCGAAGGAGGAACCCCTGGAAGCTTGCGTGACCGTAAATGTACAGGTAGCCGGCTGCTTCAAGGGCACCCATGATGACGGCAGGGTCATCGGAAACATACCCGATGGGGAGCGGAAGTATACGGCGTTCCGCGTTGTCCAAGGATTCGGAGAGGAGATAGACGGCAATGGTGTTGCCCGTGTCGGAAAAGAGGCACTCGAACTCGGGCTTCGGGGCATATTCATCATCGCACAGGCAGTAGGAGTCTCCCTGGGAGGTGATCATGCAGACCCCGTTGCCGGAGCACTCCCCGGGCGAGCAGTCCGGCGCGGGATTCTGATCCGACGGCGGATCGTCGGCGCAGGAGGCCGCAAGGAACAGCAGAGCGAAGAACATGGTGAAAGTATACATGGGACGGCATGGAATCATCTCTTCCTCCCTGGTTGGGGCAGATATATTTTATAGTGATAAAATGGAGGCGCAACAGAAAACGACATGCCGTTCCGGAACGTGCGCGGAAGTGGTCTCCAGGACGAATGCGTGGTACATGTTGAACATGAAAGGCCCGGATGGGCATGAGGCAAAGGCCTTCCCATTCTTTACGGGGTGCATGGCATGAAGCCGATTTCTCTTTTTATGGCGCTCTTCATTGTGCTCGTGGCCCCCGAGGCCCGGGGGCGCAGCATGGAGGCCGGGGTGGAGTTTCAGGCGGGGTTCATTCCGCTGTTCAACGTGGACGACGGCACCTACACCAAGGGGGATCCGGCCCTCGGCCTGGCCGCGTACGCCGAACGCCGGGTGCTCCACCGACTGTATGTTGGCGGGGAATTCGGGTGCATGTGGATCAAGAGCATCCACGCCGAGCGGCCGCGCCTGATCCTGAACCCCATGGCCCGCGTCCGCTTCGTGGTCCCCCTGGGCGGCCCCCTGACCATGCACCTCATGGCCGGCGCCGGCGGTACCATCTGGACGAAGGACCCCCGGACGGACATGGGGCTGGGGGTGGACCTCAGCGACGCCCGGGGCGGCTTCAGCCTGCGCATCGGCCTCGGGCTGAGCTACCCAATCACGCGCAGGACGGTACTGTACTTGTACGGGGGCTATTTCGCCTCCAACACCACAGGCGGCGGCGTCTCCGTCGTCATGGACACCGTTCTTCTCTCCACGGGCCTCGGCTACCGGTTCTGATTTTCAAGATTGCCCCTGCGTCTGACCTGGGGTACGGTGGAGCAGGAAGGAACAAATCATGGAGCGCGATAAAGGAGTGGGCAACGGTGTGCGGGGCTTGCTGCCCCTGCTTCTCATGGGGAGTGTTCTCACCTGGCCGGTTACAGCGGCATCTGCTGCGCCTGTGGCTTTCGGAACCAAGCTGCGGGCTGGTGGGCGATATGACAACGTGCGTATGTGTGTCGCAACGCCGGCGGGAGTCAACGGGGGGCCCGCCATGGACATCTCGGCCTTCGGATCCTGGGCGCTGGGCGACTGGGGCCGCCTAGAGTTCGACCTGCCCGTAGGGCGGCCCATCCTCTTCGCCACCGCCTTCTCCATGCTCCAGTTCGAACCCTCTGTCACCCTCAAAGTCTTGTTCAGGCGTTCGGAGGGCAGGGAGTACGAGGCAGGCCCCATGCTGGGGGCCTCCTTCCACTATGGGCCCGATGTGGACTCCGAGTCCTCGGGCTCAGGGAGGACTGCCTCCTTTTTCGCCATGGGACCCATGCTCGGGGGATACGTGGGGGTGGTTTTCAAGCGGCCCCGGGGACGCTTCGATGTGCAGGTCGGGGTGACCCTCTACGGCACGGGGCTGGTCTCGGTCGGGGATGGCGAGGACCATAGAGGGTTTGTCGCTGGTGGCTCTCTCGATATAGGACTTCGTCTCAGGTAGCGTTTACTCCCAGCACCAGCAGACGTCGCCGCCATCGTCGGAGACATCTCCATTGGGGCTCACGGTGCCGCAGGACCCGCTATAGGAGCCTGGGTTTTCCTCTGCGTACCTGCACACCTTGTAGCAGTCGTAGACGACCTCGTATCCCCCGCTGCAGATTCTGATGTCGTCCTCGTCACAGACCCTCCCCTCGACGGTGCACGTGTCGTAGCACGTGTCCACGTAGGAGGGGTATGAGGAGAGGTGATCCTCGCAGGTCGTGGCGAACATGGCGTCGAGGCAAGAGGAGGAGAGCTCCCGGGAGCCGATTTCCGCGAGGCATCCATTCTGGGTCATGTTGTACCCGCAGTCGATGAGCATCTCGCAGGTCTCCTCGGGGGTCTTGTCGATGGGGTCGCAACCGGCGCCCAGAAGCGAGGCTGCGATGGCCAGAAAAATCATTGTCGTGCGTTGCATGGGGTCACCATCCTTTTTTTAGGTCACATCTATATACCATATTGCCGCACAAGAGTCTTGATAAAGATTCGGTGTTCTTCTGGATCCGGGACTTCTCGCTTCTTGTCAGGGGAGACCTTTGAGGGCGGGTTCGGTCTTCCGAAGCGCGTCGACGCTTTTGCCTTTTTTGGATTGCCAGTATCCCTTTTGGGGGATCACCAAAAGCGATACCTCGAGCTTGGGTGTCTGCCCCGCATTCGGGTCGTGGTCGTAGGTCGTGGCTATTCCCATGTACCAGGTGCCGTCTTTCCCCTTGTGCCAAGTGATTTTCCGCTTCACTTCCCTGTTGTACATGGTGAGTGTCCGGTAAGGGACCATGCGTTGTTTCGCGACCTTGAGCAGGAGGGCTCGCTCGGCGCTGTCGCCCCACTCGCCCATCTTGCCCTTGGCGCACTCACTCCCTTTGGCCAGATCGTACCGTACGAAGAGGGCCCTGGTCGTGGTAAATTCCGGCCCGAAGGCCACGCGATGCGCCGTCCCCGCGAACACTTCCGCTGAAATCTCCTTGACGCCCAGGTCGCCCTTGTCCTCCTTGATGGCGAGCCCCCTTGGGCATTCAGTTGTGCAAAGATCTGCGGTTTTCGCACACACCATCACGAGCGCGCCGTGCAGGTGCGGGCCGGAGCGAAGCTCGATGATCCTGGCCTCCCCTTTCTCGGGGAACTTGATGGTGTTCATCTTTTCCAGCCTGGGGAGGGCCGTTGCCAGGATGGCTCTGGCATCTTTGTTGCCGTTGTTCGCCTTTTTCAGCGAGGCGAGGAGTTTTTCCAGCCTGGGCATGGGAGGGGCTGGCCAGATGGGGTGGGCCTTCCGTGTCGCGGCCTCTTTTTTCTTTTCGTCCGCGATGGATCTCTTTCGATTGCTCCTCTCAATGGAAAAGGGGATGAGGCCATGATTGATACTTACATCCCCCCTGGCGTTGATGGCGCCGTATTTGGGGAGGCCGCTTGTGTCTTTGCTGGCGACGAAGAGCAGCCCCTTGGTGAAGAAAGAGAAGGGAAAGGGGTAGAGCGTCTGTGTGCTGTTGTAGTTGCTGCCGAGGGTGTCCCAGGTGGGGGGGATCAGGATCTTGCCCGTGAGATCGGCCAGTCCCCACTTGGAGGAACGCTGAAATGCCACCACTTTTTGATCAAGCATCACCTTGATCTTCTGGCATTTGGGAATGGTGACGACGTTGCTGTCGGGCTGGTAGAGGTAACAGGCGGTGTCGCTGTATGCGATGAGGTTGCCCGATTCATAGTATTCTCGGGCAAGAACCTTTTTGAATGTAATATCTTAGGGCTTTCCCTTGGAGTCCAGCAGGAGCCATCCAGTGGTGGTGTTGTTGTATTTCGCATCATAGGGTTTGTTGCTGTAGGAGGCGAGGATCACCTTGCTGCTGACGACGTTGAGGAAGGTGTAGGCGGGTGATGATCTGCCTCCCGGAGAGGGAGAGGAGACCCCACCTGGCTTTTCTCATGAAGGGGATGACGCTGCTCTTTGGAGGGATGCGTATCGCTTTTTGCAGGTACTCTTCTTCATCAAGCCCCGTGACCAGGGCGTTGTCCACCAGCGTTCGTATCTGCTCACCCGAGCGATTGAAGAGGAAATAGTCATGCTCCTCCACGGGAACAGAATAGCCTGTGGTCCTCTCCGTTTTTTCGGGGTTTCGATCCTTCTTGACCGCCACCAGCAGGCGACACCCCTTGATACAGAATATGGTATCATAGTACTCCT
>QKIM01000033.1 GCA_003249585.1 Deltaproteobacteria bacterium | reverse complement strand
GATCCGTCATGGCCGCCCTCGAGGCCCTGGTGCGCTACGGAGGAATGGACTGCATCATCATCGCCCGCGGAGGCGGGAGCGCCGAGGATCTGGCAGGGTTCAACGACGAGGCGCTGGTGCGGGCCATCTTCGCCTGCCCGGTCCCCGTGATCAGCGGGATTGGACACCAGATCGACTTCACGCTGGCGGACTTCGTGTCCGATTTTCGGGCCGCGACACCCACGGCCGCGGCCGAGCACGTCTTCCTGGAGAGGCGCCATCTGGACGCGCGGATCCGTGAATTCAGGACGCGGCTCTCCAAGGCCGCTCTCCACGGGCTGGACCGGCAGCGAAATCGACTGCTGGCGAGGGCAAGGCGGCTTGTCCATCCGCAGGCCTATCTCGACCGTCGGGGGCGTGAGCTGGACAATGTGGCCATGGCCTTGGAGCGGGCCGTGCTGCGCCTCCTCGAACGGGAGCGTCGCCGCCTGGAGCGTGCCGCGGACACCCTGGACGAGCAAGCCCTCCTGGCACGCATCTCACTGGGAAACCGCGAGATGCTGCGCGTGCGGGAACGCTTGACAGGGCTGGTCCGGGAGCGACTCCACGCCGGTCGCGAGGGGCTCATCGGGTATAAATCCACCCTCGCTGCGCTGAACCCGCTGGGGGTTCTGGAGCGGGGGTACGCGGTGGTCTCGGACGCCGACGGACGAGCCCTCAGGGACACCACCGCCATCGAACCCGGTGACCGGGTCTCGGTGCGGCTCCACCGAGGCGGCTTCACTGCCGATGTGGAGGCCGTCGATGGCTAGGGATGCTCGTGCGCTGATGTTCTGCTGGGTCCTGGCGCTGACCGCCTGCAACCGGTCCATGGTCGACGACGGTGTCGGCGATCAGATGGTCGGGCAGAAACCCGGTGCCTACGAGGCCTATCTCAAGGGGGCCCCCGCGCCCGCCGTCACCGGGCCCATGAAGGGGCTGCCGGCCGACAGAACCTCGGCCGTACCCCAGGAGAACCTGGTGGAGAGCCCTGCGCCTCCCATTCCGGATCTGGAGACCGAGGATCTGGCCCGCGCCTTCGTCGGCGGGGTCGGCAGGGGAGAGCATGAAAAGGCCATGACCTTCGCGATCCCCGTGGCCCTCATGGTGCGGATCCGCGACATGCACATGACGGAACTCAGCCGGGCTCGTGTGGCGGCCCGCAAGCTGGCCCTCAAGACGAGGGCGCGGATTGCCCGCACGGTGCAACGACTCATCAAGCGCGGGAAGATGAAGGACGCGACCTTCGAGTCCATCGCCCTGGGCTCCTGCAAATTCATCACCAAGGGGGCCGACTGGAACAGGTACGCGTTCTGGCGCTGTACGGGATCCTCTCTCTTCTATCACGTGGAAGGAGAACGCAAGTCCTTGAAGATCAAAGAGATGATCAACTGGGGGGCCAAATGGTACATCGTCAGGCTATGACGCTCGCGGTGCTGGCGGCCACGGCGCTCCTCTCGGGCTGCGTGGCGACGGGGCGCGTCGGAATCCTCTCCGCCATGGATCGCAACAACGATATCGGGATCCAGGGGACGGTCGTGGTCGGCGGCGGTGTGCGGGACGGGGCCAACGCCCTCATGCTGAGCGTCAAGGGCAGCGGGGGGATCGATCCTGCGGCAGAGGCGCCGGCGGGGACCGTCCTCGGGGGCGTCGAGTACTTCCGCTATCGGTCGAAGACCGGATTCCGGCTGGCGCTCTTCGGCGGGCCCACCTTCTCCGAGGGGAAGGTCGGCACCCGGCTGGAGGCCAACGTCGGCATCTTCGAATTCTTCAAAGGCTCCTTCCGGAAGTTCGGGGGGCTTGCGCTGGACATGTCCATAGGATATGTACCGGGAGAGTTGCCCTTCTCCGGATTCTGGTACGGGGTCGGGATGACCTGGCAGTATGACCTGAATCTGAACGAGTAGGCGCCCCGCGGCGGCACGATGAGAGTGACACCCATGGAACACGATGCGCAGCCCCTGACCATGCGAGAGACCATGGCCAACTGGGCCTCTTTCATGAAGCAGACCCTGCAGGCCGGACTGATGGACGCCATCGGGCTCCCCGGGAGTGACCCCCACGCGTACATGGTCCGCTGGTCCATCTCCTCGTTGTCCTCCGTGGGTGTGGATCTCTCCATCCGGGGGATCGAGCACGTAGACCCGAAGGCTCCTCAGATCTTCATGGCCAACCACCAGAGCAACTTCGACATCTTCGTGCTCACGGCGGCCATCCCCGTGCGCTTCTTCTGGGTGTACAAGCACACCCTGGAGCAGGTTCCCGTGATGGGATCCTATCTGCGTCGCCGGGGACACATCGCCATCAACCGTGGCGACCGGGCCAAGGCCATCGGGAGCCTGGGAGACGCGGGGAAGCTCATCCGCCAGGGCAAGAACATCACGGTGTTCCCGGAAGGGACCCGGTCGGGAACCCGGGAGCTGCTCCCGTTCAAGAAGGGAGTCTTCCATCTGGCCTTCGAGGCCGGCGTGCCCATCGTCCCCATTACCATCAACCACTGCTGGAAACTGATGCAGAAGGGGTCCATCCGTCTGCACCGCACCATGGTGGAGGTGGATTTCCACCCGCCGATCTCCCTGGAGGGACTCGATCCGGTCGAGGACTTCGAGGTGCTGCGGGAGCGCGTGCGGGAGACCATAGACGCGGGCATCGTCTAGGAGTCGGACATGATCAGAACGGTTCTCCTTCTTTCAGTCTTCACCATGGGATGCTCCACCGAGGAGCGCAGGCATCCCCCGCTCCCGCCGGCCCCCATGGGTGGTTCGGGGAGTCACCTCTCCGAGCGTGAGCAGGAGCTCAAGGCCCGGGGTGGAGAGACCTCGTCGGAGGAAGATCTCCAGCGACGCGAGCGGGCCTTCAGGGCCCTCAAATCGGGCCGCTCGTTTGTGGCTGCGCCCACGCACCGCTCCCGCCCGGTCATCTCCCCGGGGACCGCAATGGGGCTCCCCATGAGGGTCTCCATGGCGCCCTCCTTCGAGCTCCTGACAGCCGCCGAGGTCGAGAGTCTCAAGACCGCGCTGGCGCCTTGTGTGAAGAAACGCACCGTGGTCAAGGTGGATGTGTCCCCCAAAGGCGTCGCGCGGCTCACGGGCGGGCAGATCCTCGACAGCGGCATCGTGGAATGTCTGGCGGGCAAGCTGCAGCGTGTCTCCTTCTTCGAAGGACCCCTTCGCCGCGGGAGGGTTGTGTTGCCATGAACGTGAGGAGCATCGTCCTCTTTGTGGTGATGGCGGCCTCTCTGGTCGCGACAGGCTATACGGTGCGCAGCGCCCCGCTCCACGTCATCCCCCGGGGCGTCAAGGTCAACGGGATCGACGTGGGGGGCATGACCTTCGACCGGGTCGAGCAGGAGCTCGCCCGCCGCATGAAGGCCCAGGGACAGCGCAGCATCAAGGTCTCCATGGGCGATACCAACTTCGTGGTGAAGCCGTCGCAGATCGGCCTCAAGCTGGACATCGCCGCCGTGATGGAGGAGCTCCGGGGCCTGTTTGGGGGGCGCTACTCCCTGTGGCGCCGCGCAGCGCTCCGGCGGTGGGCACTCAGGGGGCGCTACACCACCAGTACGCCGGTCATCTACAGACGTGACGAGATCCACCGCCTCTTCAGCCAGATGATGAAGACCGTGGAGCGTCCGCCGAGGAACGCCCGGCTGGATCTCATCAACCGCAAGGTCATCCCCTCGGAAGATGGCCGGAGCATGGATCTGGCCGGCTCCATCGCGCGCTTCGAGCGCATCATCCAGGGCGGCGGAGACGCCATGCAGGTCCGGATGTACCGGCTCAAACCCCGGATCTCCTCCGACGCCCTCAAAGACCTGAGCCTGAAGACCGTCCTGGGCTGGTACGAGACCTCCTTCGCCTCCTGGGGCAAGTGGGCCAACCGCGCACACAACCTCAAGGTGGGGGGGGCCAAGCTCACGGGGACGGTGCTGCTCCCCGGGAAGGAATTCTCCATCAATGAAGCCCTGGGGCCTCGCACGGCCAAGGAGGGGTACCGCATCGCCCCTGTCATCGCCCTGGGCGAGACGGTGGACGGCATGGGCGGCGGCATGTGTCAGATAGCCTCCACCATGTTCGCCGCGGCCTTCTTTGCGGGGCTGGATTTCGCACACGCCAAGCCCCACTCCCAGCCCTCCCACTATATCGACCTCGGGCTCGACGCGACGGTCTTCTACCCTTCGGTGGACCTGGTCCTGCGCAACCCCTACAATTTCCCGGTGGCCCTGAGGATCGACGTCTCCGGGGGCAGGGTCCGGGTAGAGGTGCTGGGGCGGGAGCGCCCCTTCTCCAAGGTGACCTTCATCCGGCGCATCGTCTCCGAGACCCCCTTCAAGACCATCTTCCGTGACGACAAAGAGCTCTTCGAGGGCCTCTTCAAGAAGGAGCAGACCGGGCAGAAGGGCTATGTGGTTCGCCGCCGCCGCATCTTCCTCGATGCGGAGGGACACGAGATCAAGGCCCACACGTGGACCATCGTCTATGCGCCCACCACCATGATCATCCGCAAGGGCACCAAGAAGCCCGACGACCCGGCCTTCAAGGCACCGCCCGCCCCGGAATTCAAGCCCGTCGGGGACCCTCCGGCATTCCGGAAGGAATCCCACTAGCGCCCGGGGGGCTCAGGAGCATCCGTGTCCCTGCGTGATTTCCTTCTGCTGTGGCTCCTCGGCGCCGTCTGGGGGGCCTCCTTTCTCTTCATCAAAGTCGCGGTGATCCCCTTCGGTCCGGTGGCGCTCATGGGCTTTCGGCTCATCCTGGCCATGCTGGCGCTTCTCCCCGTCCTGATCATGAGCCGCGATCGGCGCCGTCTGTGGCGCCATCGCTGGGACTTCCTCTTCATGGGGCTGTTCAACCTCGCCGTTCCCCACACGCTGCTGGCCTTTGCGTCCCTGCGCATCGAGGCGGGATTCACCTCTCTGCTCAACTCCACGACGCCCCTCTTCGCCGCGGCTGTCGCCGTCGTCTGGCTGAAGAGACCCGTCGGCCTGTTGAAGATCCTCGGTATCGCGGCGGGCATGGCGGGAATCGCCGTCCTCTTTGGAGATCGTCTCCGGTTCGGCTCCGGCGGCGAGGGGCTCTCGATCCTGGCCGCCCTGGGCGCGGCGCTGTGCTACGGAATGAGCTCCAACTTCCACAGCCGCAAGATGGCCGACATCCCCCCCGTGGAAGCCACTGGCGCCTCCCTCGTGTGGGCCGCCCTCCTCATGGCCCCCTTCACCGTCGCCTCATGGCCCGCCGTTTCCCCGCCGCCCATGGCCTGGGTCATGGCCTCCGCCCTGGCGATCCTGTGCACCTCCCTGGCGGTGATCCTCTATCTGGGCATCATGAACCGTG
>QKIM01000065.1 GCA_003249585.1 Deltaproteobacteria bacterium | reverse complement strand
GACGACCGTTCTGTACAGTGTCTGCCGGATGGGGCGCATGACCCCCTTGGTATGTCGGACGAGCGAGTCCAGCACCGAGAGCGGGACTTTTTTGACCCTGACCCCCTCGATGTCCACGGCCGGGCTCGGGGTGTTCACGGTCAGCACAAGATTGTGGCTGTCCATGGTTTTGGTGATGAAGTGGACGATCTGCTTGAAATTCCGTGGTTGAGCCTCTTCTACGGCGGTGTACCGCCCCGAGGAGACCTGGAAGGTGACCCGTGTGCCTTTGAAGTTCTTGGGGAGCCTGACTCTGAGGGTCGTCTCGATCTCCTTGCCGACCATGGGCTTCAGTTTGACCTTGATGGGGATCTCCCGATCCGCGGAGACCTCGGGAGAGGGGAGCTCGAGCGAGGTGATCGAGTACTGGTTCAATCCCCTGACGATGTGGGCTTTGACCTTCACGTATTCAAGACCGACGCGACGGTAGGGGTTGTTGAGCAGCAGGTTGATGGCCAGCATGCCACGGGCGGAATACATCCCGTACCCGAAGAAGCCCCAGCCGAGGATTATGCCGTTGCTCGACGAGAAGGCGTCGGTGAAGGTGATGGGCTTCTCTCCCTGAATCTTGAACTCGTAGTTGAGGGTGTAGGTCAGATCGGTCAGATTCTGGTAATACTTCATGAGAGAGACCCGCACGAGGCCATCCACCATGCGGGGCGTGATGAAGCGGTTTCTCGCGATACGGTAGTTGAAGGCACGGGCTTTCTCGCCGAGCCCCGACACTTCGATGCTCATGGGCATGGACCCGGCGTTCATGGACTCGTCGAGGACCACGGTCGCCTGCTCGTCCTTGATGAGGGTGCCATGGGGACGGGTCATGGTCCCGAGCTTCATGGAGGAGGAGCTGCGGGCGATGACCGTGTGGATGTATGCATGGGCTGCAGGCAGCCTGGTGTCGCCCATGGCCTGGAAGGGATGGGAGAAGATGGCGACACGGTTGCCCACAATGTGGGTGACCGTCCCGATGGCGGCGACATTGATGTCACCGCTCACCATCCAGACCGCCACAGGGCCTCCGGCGACGAACCTGGACGGGGCCGAGGCGATGAGACCGGCGGAGGTGCCGGCGGGGATGACCGGGCCCATCTGGGCGAGTGACGGGAACATTTTGGAGAAGATGTTCCCCGACATTCCCCCCACGGACAGGGAGACGGAAAGGGGGCGCACCATGGAGTTCGTGGAGCGCCGCGCCACCTTCCACGCCGTGGCCAGCTTTGAGTCTCCCCAGGCCTCGCGGAAAGAGGACGCGATTTTCCGACCCCAGGGGTCGCTCTTCCCCACAGGACGTTTCATGGTCCCGAGGATGGCCTCGGCAGGGGTGAGCATGGCGATGGGGTCCTTCTGGAAACTGAACCCGTAGCCGAGCCCGCCCGCGAATTTGCCGTTTATGTAGATGGGGCTGCCGCTCATTCCAGCGATGATGCCGGCGTGGTCGGTCACTTTGTGTTTGCACCGCACCAAAATGAGGTTCTGCTTGATCATCCCCAGTCCGTTGGGAATGACGGAGATGACCTCCACGTCGAATTTCTCGGGTTTTGTCCCTCGAAAGACCGTCAGGCCGTACCCCTTCATTCCGGCCTTCAGTTCACTGCTCTTGATGAAGTCCGCAGGCGCGGCAGGTAGAATCATCGATAGAAATATAAGGAGATGCATCGGTTATCTCTCTTTGCCCTGGGGGGGCGCTGAATAGTTGCCGTAAAGGAAATAGACCTTGTTTTCCGAGGCAATGCCCATATTACCACCAGGAATCCTGAAAAATTTCACTTTTGTGAGGTGAAAGGGGATGGGGACGGTCCACGCGAGTCGTCCGTCCGGGGCGAGGGCAAGGAAACGATTGTTCCACATGACGACCAGCTGGCCATGCATGAAAAAGACTTCGAGACGCATAGGGGCGCCCATCTCTGCCAGCCAGGAGAACCTGCCCGTGGAGAGGGAGACCCAGCCCAGGCGGTGCCCCTCCATGAGCAGGGCGACCGCGGCGCTGGTCGGCGAGACGATGAGGTTCTGGATCTTCCATGGAACGGAGAACCGCTTGAGGGTGGTGCCCTTGAGGCCGTCGAGCACCTCCACGGTCTTGTAGTCGTTGGTATAGACGATGTTTCCGCCGGGGATGTAGCCGAAGGCTGCGGAGGTCCCCCCGGGCGTCACAGAGGATTTGCTGAAGAGTCTTCGCCCGGTCTTCCATCTCCGGACCTCGAGGGTGTTGTTGGTCAGTCCGACGATAAAGCCGGGACTGACACCGTAAGGCCTGATATAACTCACTTCTGCGGGCAGCAGGACGTTCCAGCGGAGCGTGCCTTTCTCTTGGAGATAGAGGAGGTTTCGCGCGTCCCAGATCAGCAGGTCTCCCGTGCCCAGGGAGAAGAAGCCGCGGATATGACCGTTCACGGGGACCTTGACTGTGCGCAGGAGATTGCCCTGGGGAGAATACGAACAGATGGTGGAGTTGCGGGCGATGACCAAGGTCCCGTCGGGCCGCACCCCGATATTGGGGATAGTGGCTGGAGGGATGGCGAAGGTCCTGTGGGT
Organism: Deltaproteobacteria bacterium; assembly: GCA_003249585.1. Classification (GTDB taxonomy): domain Bacteria; phylum Myxococcota_A; class Polyangia; order HGW-17; family HGW-17; genus SZUA-580. The sequence continues at coordinate 2,785 of QKIM01000065.1, read as the reverse complement.
GGATTTTCCCTTGAGGAGGGCTCTGAGCTGGTAGCTCCGGTACTTGATGCTCTTGAAATAATAGACGTTGCCCTCATCGGTGAACCAGGAGGACGAAGAACCGTGAATGGAGGCAGTCGTCGAAAATCCCGACGCGGCTCTGAGCGTCCCCTTGGGCAGGTGCGTCACGACCTTCTGCAGTTCCTTGAGAATGGTCGCGTTTGGAGGCGTGAGCCTCGGATACAGGTTGGTCGTGGGGGGCGTGGCCAATAAAAAACAGGAGAAAAACAAAGGACCCATGAGCATTCTTGTCCGGTTTCTGTGTGATCCAGGAAAACAGACCTAAACAATAGCACCGGGTTCGTCTGATTGTCCATTAGAAAGTGCACGGAAGGCACTTGCCAGGCCGATTACGGAAAAGAACGGCCATGGCGTCCAGGGACTCGGGACCCGGGGTGGCCGTTCAGAAGAGGGCAAGCCGCCTGGAAGTGAGAAACCCCAATAAAAAGAAGTCGTCAAGTGTGCTGCATCGGTGATTCGGGAGTCCGTCCCCCTTCTCGGGGGAGTATGGCTTGACTTTTTCACGCGGTTTCATACAATTGGTTCAGCTGTTCGGCCTGAGGCCGTTTTGAAAAATTATTCAAGGATAACACCCTTTTTACCAACGGAGGTATACTGTGACTGAAGACAACGAAAATAAAGACCTGAGTTCCAGATTAGGTAGAAGAAGGCTGAGAACCGCTTCCCGCAAGGGAATGGAGACCCAGAGCGCGCCGGAGCTGGAAGGCGTGCAGCAGGGTACCGGGTCGGTCCCCAGTTCTCAGATGCCTTCCGTCCAGGCTCCTCCGGCTCCCGGTGTGTCCGGTGAGCAGGCGCCCGTCGGTGGTGGTGCCATGTCGGCGGATGCCGGCCCCCAGGCCGCTCCCGCTCCTGCCGTGCAGATCGACTTCGATGCCTTCACCAAGAAGGGAAACAAGCTCGCCTACATCCTCGCCGGCATCTGCGCGGTCCTCGGCCTGGGCCTCGGCTACTGCTCAGGGCACCGCGTCGAGCAGAACAAGCTGGCCAACATGGCCAAAGCCGACGCAAAGAACATCTTCAATGACATCAACAATGTCCAGCAGACGTTCAACAGCCTGAGCAAGGGCTTCAACGCCATGCCTACCAAGCTCACGGATTGGACGAAACAGTTTGAGAAGATTACCATGAAGCCCGACATCACCGTGGCCGGCCGGTCCAAACTGACCTTCATCCCCAACCCGCGTGAGCGCAAGGCCTTCCTTCGTGATCTCATCACCTACTATGCCAATATCATTCAGTTGAACAACCTGTACAACAATTACGTGGACTTCATCAACTCCACCATCGCGCCCTACACCGACCTCTTCGCCGCCATCGAGAAGATGCCGGGCAAGAACACCGGAGACAAGCTCCGCGCCTACATGGCCAAGTCCATCAAAGAGCGCGGCAAGGCCATCACCGACAAGAAAGGCGTCAAGTTCCTGGTCCTCATGGACGGTTCCATTCATCGCTCCTTCATCGTGCCCTTCGACGCGCGCAACATGGTGTGCCCGACGGACGTGAACCTGTGCCCCTGTGACCCTGCCTCCAAGCCAAGGAAGGGCCAGCCCTGCACCAGAAAGTGCGAGGCCAAGTGCCAGGATTACCAGAAGGTCTATTCCTTCAAACTGGCTGGCCAGAAGAGGGAATTCACCTTCAACCCCGCCGTCAACAAGAAGATGCTCTTCACTGGCGCCCGCGTCGCTCTCAAGTTCGAGCAGATCGCGCCCCGGTCCCTGCAGATGATCGCCTCCCACGAGATCATGCTCCCCGTCTCCGTCTTCATGGCGGGCGCGCAGTTCCGGTATCGTGAGATAGCCAAGCTCATCAAGGCCACCGAGAAGCTCCCCGGCAATCTCCTGAAGACCCTCAAGGATGCCTCCAACCGCAAGAAGCGCGGTCTGCTCTAGTTGATATCCAGGTCCCCCGAACACACCATCTGAGGGGAGTGGAATCGTTCACCCGCCGTGGCCCTCTATTGGGCGCCCGGCGAGTCAGTGAACCGCTCCCCCATGGACAAGCCACGATGAGGTATTATATTGGATATGCGCCCGCCCACAGACGGCCGGCGCCAGGATGGTTGACATGACAGACCAAGAATCCGGAAAAGAACTACTCGTCCCGGAAGTGCTCCCCGTTCTCCCCTTGCGCAACGCGGTGCTCTTTCCAGGCTCCATCATCCCCATCGACGTGGGGCGAAAACAGAGCGTACGGCTCATTGAAGACGTGGTGAAGCTCGAGCGCCCCTTCATCGGGATCGTCTCCCAGCGCGATCCCAAGACCGAGACTCCTGGGCATGGGGACCTCTTCGACTTCGGCACTTCGGCACGAATCCTCAAGGTCATCAAGTTGAGCAAGGACAACTACAGCGTGATCATTCAGGGGATAGCCCGCATCGAGATCCTCGCGCTGACGGAGCTTGAGCCCTTTATCATGGCGCGGGTGCGTCCGGTGCTCGAGGTGGACATCGACGCCTCCGCGCAGGGGACCGAGGCCGACATTCGCTCCATGGAGGTGCGCGCGCTGGTGCAGAACGTCAAGGAGACGGCCAAGCAGGTCATCCAGTTGATCCCGGATGTGCCCAACGAGGCGACCACCCTCATCGACTCCGTCAACAGCCCCGGACAGCTTGCGGATCTCATCAGCGCCAACCTCGATCTCCCCCTGGGGGAGAAGCAGCGAATTCTCGAGGAGGTGGATGTGCTCGCGCGGCTGAGGGAGATCCTGGTGTACGTCAACCGTCAAC
>QKIM01000504.1 GCA_003249585.1 Deltaproteobacteria bacterium | reverse complement strand
GATGGCTGCCTTGGCGTTGAGGGTGTCGAAGATGGTCTCGATGAGGAGCAGGTCGGCGCCCCCCTCGTGCAGGCCACGCACGGCCAGCTCATAGGTCTCCACGACCTCCTCGAAGGTGACGGCGCGGTAGCCGGGGTTCTCCACGTCGGGGGAGAGGGAGAGGGTCTTGTTGAGGGGACCGAGGACCCCGGCCACGTAGCGGGGTTTCTCGGGGGTGCTGGCGGCGTCGGCGGCGGCCCGGGCGAGCTTTGCACCCTCGATGTTGAGCTCGAAGACCAGCTCCTCGAGACCGTAGTCCGCCTGGGAGAAGCGGTTGGCGTTGAAGGTGTTGGTCTCGATGATGTCGCTGCCCGCTGTCAGATACAGATCATGGAGCTCCCGGATGACCTCGGGGCGTGTGAGGGTGAGCAGGTCGTTGTTCCCCTTGAGCGGAACCGCGTGGGCGGCGAAGCGCTCGCCGTGGTAGTCCGCGTCGACCAGCTTCTTGCGCTGGATGAGGGTGCCCATGGCGCCGTCGAGGAAGAGGATGCGCTCTGAAAGGAGGGTGGCGATGGATGGCTTGGTCATGTCTGCTCCTTGAGGGAGGGTGAGTGTCCCGCCCGGTTCATAACGGAAACGCCCCCTTTTTTCCACCGGTTTCGTATTGGGTGAGGACTGTCAGTCCTGGGGAGGGACGTGGACCATGACGATGTTTTGGCCCAGGGAGTTGTCTGTGTAGGCGATCTGCCCAAGACCACCGTTGCCGCGTCCAAGGACGATGACGTCTCCCGTGGGCAGGACTTCGATGGCGTGTCCGATCTCGTCACCGATGTTGTATTGGGTGGCTTCATTCATGGGCGAGGCGAAGATGCGGGTCCACAGGTGAGTCCCTGTAGAGGAGAACTTGCTGACGAAGATGTCGAATCCCCAGACGCAGGGCTGGCCGCCCAGGGGGCCGTAGGTGGCGCCGGTGAGGTACAGGTTGCCCTGGGCGTCGCCGGTGATGTCCATGGCGAGATCCCCCGTGTCGGTGCCGAACTGGGAGAAGAAGTCCACCTCGAAGGTGTCCGGCGCGATCTTCGCGATGAAGAGGTCGGCGCTTCCGAAGTTTTCGCTGCCAAGAACGCCGCTGGTCTGGCCGGCCACGAAGATGTTGTCATCGGCGTCGATGTATAGGCCTGGCCCCTGGTTGTTCACCGTGTCCTCGAAGATCAGCACGTCTCGGGAGGAGAGCGTGGAGTCGTGCTTGAAGAGCATGGTGTTGGCGTAGGTTTGAGTGGCACCCTGCAGGTATTTGGAGCTGATGGCCGTGTAGACGTTTCCCTGGGAGTCCGTGGCCATGTCCACGTAATAGCGGTCGGTCGTGCAGTTGCCGATAATGGACTCGTCCGATGAGAGGAAGGTTCCGTCGGCGTCAAAGTGAAGAACGAAGAGTGTTCCTCCCTCCCAATATCCGGCGGCGTAGATGTCTCCGGCCGGCGCCACGGCCACGGCGAGCCCCTCCTCCTGGTTCCCTGTCCCCCACAGGGTGGTGAAGAGGGTAGACCCATCGGTGGTCATCTTCGTGATGAAGACATCGTATCCACCGTTGTTCGTCTGTCCGCCAAGATCCCCCTCGGTCCGCCCCGTGATGACGATGTTGCCATCGGGCGCCATGGCTATCCCCATCCCACGATCATCGCCGGGGGTCCCCAGGGTGAGGTTCCACTCAATGGTTCCCCGTGATGAATACTTTCGGATGAACATGTCCTGGGTGTTGATGTACCCGGTGGTGTAGATGTTCCCTGAGGCATCCTGGGTCATGGCGGCGCCGCGGTCGTCGTCGTAGGTGCCCCAGATCTCGGTGAAGCGGCAGTCGCTCGTGTCGAGACCGCAGGTCTCATCGCAGGTGGCGCTTCCGAAGAATCCGAGGCCCAGTTCGAAGCAGGTGGGTGTGTCGGTGCCGTCACACTCTTCGAATGCCTCGTCCAGCACGTTGTCGCCGCAGACCCCTGTGCAGCCCGAAGTGTCTATCTGGCAGGTGTCGGTGCAGCTCAGTTCGCCCGTGTACGTGCCAGCCTCGGTGGTGCAGGTGGCGGTTCCCAACGCCAGCCCGTCGCAGGCTTCTCCGTTTCCTGACTGGATGACGCCGTCGCCGCAGCGTCCCGCCGCCTCGCATCCGGTGCGCACCAGCATGCAGTTGCTATCGCAGGATATGGCCCCTCCATAGTACCCGAGGCCGGTGCATGATGCGCCTCCCAGGTCGCCTCCGTCGCACTCCTCGCCCACGTCTACCACTCCGTCTCCGCAGGCGTCTACGGCGTCACCGCCGCTGTCGCATCCGAAGAGAGAGAGGGTAAAGAATACGAAAAATATTCTATGCATGGCTACCTCCGATGTGTGAAGAATCTGATTTTCCCACAGCGCGCCGGTGAATGCAACGTCCCTTGGCGGAAAATCGTACACACCGGTTGCCTGGGGGCGCCGCTTCCGATATAACAAGGCATTGATACAACGGCGTAACGAAAGGACCCCGCCATGCCCAGGTATCTGCTCAGCGTCTTAGGCAATCTCATCATCGTCGGGAGCTTCTTCCTCCCCTGGTTCACCATCACCCTCAAGAGCGAGACTCTTGTGTTCAAGGGCTCCGGGATGGAGCACTTCTTCCTGGGGATCATCGGCGCGGGACTCCTCGCGGTGCTCGCCGTGGCCGCCTTCTTTCAGCGCGACAAGGACGATGCCACGGGCTTCGCCTTCCCCGTGGTCCTGTTCTGCGGGGTCGCCGCCCTGTGTGCGCTGGGCTGGTTCGATTTCACGGTCATTGGCAAGAAGGCGCGCCTGCTGGCCGCCCCCGAGCCCAACATGACCTATGGGCTCTATCTCGCTGGCTTCGGGGCGCTTCTGGTTATTGTGGAGACCCTGTCCGTATTCTTCGGGATCCTGGAGAAACGGCAGGAGCAGTGGGAGAAGGTCCACGGGCGGACCGCAGGGCGTCGTGACGATCATTGAGCCTTCGGTCGGGGCAATATTCTCGCGCTGCGCGCGTAAAAAAGAGCGTCTCATGAAAGGACGGTGTCCCGTGAAAGTTCAACGGCCCCATCAGGATCAGGAAGCACCGCGCATCAGTTACCCGAAGCTCCACGATCTCACGCCTTCGGCTGTGAAGTCTATCACTCTGGGTCTGGGGATGGCCGTCGCCGCCACGGCAGTACCGGCGTGTTCCGAGCCCGCGCCCGTCCAGGAAGACCTGGGACTTTGGGCTCGGCAGGACATCCCGAAGAAACCGAAAAAGAAAAAGCCCACGAAGAAGCCACGGCCCGGGAAGCCGCAGCCCCCAGAGCTTCTGGGAGAGATCCGCCGTCCCTCCCTGCCAGGCCAGGGGGCCACCGCTGGCCCGACTGAGGTTCCCAACGACGACATCCTGGCCCGCGAGGACATCAAGAAAAAACCCCCGAAAAAGAAGGGCAAAAAGAAGAAGAAGAAGAAGAAGAGACCCAGGCCGCCGCTCATGGGCCTGCTCATGCGCGTCTCCCCTCCCTCCGACGTCTGATCAGGGCCTCCACCGCCGACGATTTTATGCCACCCGCGTCGGAACCATGCTATGACCTGCCGTCGCCTGAAGGCGGCTGCACCATGTCCCCATGCCAGGAAACCAACGTTACAGCATCACTGAAGGCCCGCCCCTGGCGGTTTTTCTCTATTATACAGTCCCCTGGCTCATCGCGCTGATCGCCATCTCCTCGGCGGGCGTCATCGACGGGATCTTCATCGGCAAGCTCGTTGGGGTCGAGGCCCTGGCCGCCACCAATATTGTCGGCCCCGTCTTCTCGCTTTTGTTTGGGATCACCCTCATGCTCTCCGTGGGCGGTTCGGTGCGTGCGGGGAAGTATCTCGGCGAGGGGGCCACGGACAAGGCGCGCGCCATCTTCACCAAGACCGCCCTCACGGTCATGGTCTTCGCATTGGGCATGACGGCCGCGGGGCTCCTCGGGGCGCACCGCATCGCGCGGCTGCTTGGCGCCAATGCCGCCATCGAGCCCCTGTGCGCCGAGTACATCATCACGGTCATCCCCTTCGCTTTTGCCTTCCTCACGTCCGTGGCGCTCAGTTATTTCGTCCGGGTGAGCGGCGCGCCCATGCTGGCGTCGGCAGCGCTGATCCTCTCCGCCGCGACCCACGTCGCCCTGGACTGGCTCTTCATCGCCCACCTGGGTATGGGGATCCGTGGCGCCGCGCTGGGGACGGGGCTCTCCTACCTCGCGGGGTTCACCACGGTGCTCGTCTACTTCCTTAGGCCTTCGTGCCCGCTGCGGCCCACGATCCGGGTGGGATCCTTTGGCGAGGTGTTCGTGGGGGCCTTCAACGGTCTCAGCGAGTTCGCCAACGAGATCTCGGCGGCGGTGCTGATCTTCCTTTTCAACCGCATCATGATGGCCCGCATGGGGGTCCCCGGGGTGGCGGCCTTTACGGTGATGAACTACATGCTCTGGATCGGGTTCATGTTCTTCTACGGGATCTCCGACGGGCTGGGGCCGCTGTTCTCCACCAACCTCGGCGCCCGTCGGCCTGAGCGGGTCTCGGCCTTCTTCGGCATCGCCATGATCTGCATGCTGGCGATGGGGGTGCTGCTGGCCGCGGCGCTGGCCTTGTGGCCCTCGGAGCTCACGGGGCTCATCCTGCGCAAGGGTGACGTGTCCGCGGGCGTCATCGCCGTAAGATTCTCACGCTGGTTCTGGCCCACCTTCCTCTTCGCCGGGGTGAACATTTTGCTGAGCGCCTACTTCACGGCTATGCACAAGCCTATCCACTCTGTGGTCGCGGCCATGTCGCGGAGCTTCTTCCTCCCGGCGCTCTTTCTGGTCACCCTGCCGTTTCTCATCGGCGACCGGGGAGTGTTCATCGCTCTGCCGCTGGGGGAAGCCCTTGCCTCCATCAGCGCCCTGGCCATGTATCTCCGCAATAGGCCGGTGGCCATCGTGGCGGCCCTCAGACCCTAGGCCTTGCGGTAGTCTCCCGTTCTTTCGGTTCCGGCGCGTCAGCCCCAGGTGGAGTTTCGCATCATCAATGGGTTGCGATTATTCCGTGGGGAAGGCCGGGGCCGAGACGGTACGGATGTGGTCCACGAGACCGTCAGGCCAGGTGGCGATCCGCTGTCGGAATTCCTTTGCGTTCTGTCGGTAGAGCGCGCGTATGGCCTCCTCGAAGCCGGGGAGATCTCCGGCCATGGTGTTCATGAAGCGGTAGGTGATCTCCTGGGCACGGCGGACGGTATCTCTGGCACTCTCACTGGCGCTCTCGGACTTGCGCGCCTCCTCGACCAGGCGGCGAAGGGTCGCGCTGGCGCCTCCCCGCTGGCTGGCGAGCCACTCCCAGTGCCGGGGCAGGAGGGTGACCTCCCTGGCCACCACACCCAGCCGCGGGC
>QKIM01000477.1 GCA_003249585.1 Deltaproteobacteria bacterium | reverse complement strand
CGCCTGTCGCTCCACTGATCGAGTACAGGAACACGTGGTCGTAGAATTCAGGTTCCGTGTAGGTCCACTGCTGCAGATCGCTGGCGGCGAGGTACAGGCGGGGCTGGGACACATAGAGCACCGGCGTGTCTCCGAGGATGGGAGAGGTGACCTGAGCGGTGGCCAGGACCGAAGGGGTAACTCCCTCGCGGGCGTCGATGGACAGGATCTGGTGGAGCTGGACGGAGCCATTGGGCCTGGTGGTCACGAGGTAGAGGTAGTCCCCCACCATGCGGGTATCGGTGACCATGCCGTCCAGGGGCAGGGTCGACTCCTTGGTGAGACGGGACGGATCGGCCAGATCCACGACGATCAGTTTGGAGTGGGTGTTGACCGCCTCCCCGTTGCCGTTCTCGGACCCTGTGGTGTGGGTTGAGGTGATATAGGCCTTGTCCCAGCGGATGGTCATCTCGAAGGGGCGCCCCGGGAGGTTCATGTGATCGAGGATGTTGAGCTGCGAGGCGTCATCGACCTCCACGGTGTACAGCCCCGTGACCCGGGACAGCACGACCAGGAGGTTTCCGTCGCGGTGGATGATGTCGGCCTCGCGCAGGACGTTCTGTGCCTCCTGGGGCTCCATCCCCGTCTCGGCGTCCTGTCCGTTGTTCTCGCTGGTGACGCTGCTGGTATTGTTGGTGTTCTGTATATTGTTCAGGCTGTTGAGGTTGTTCTCGTTGTTGTTCCAGCCGCCGGAGGAGTCGCCGGTGATGACCTCATCCCAGAAATTGCTGCTCTCCTTTGGCTCGGTGGCGTTGAAGACGTCGATCATCTCCTGGGTCGCGTGATCCGAGGGGAGCACGGGGTTGATGCTCAGGTAGCGGGGCTCTTCCGAGGTGGTGCAGCCTGAGATTAGGCCGAGGAGAAAAGAGAAAAGGATGGCGTGGATCAAGCGTTTCGATGTCATGGGGACCTCCATAAAATTATACTACCGCAAAAGGTCCCGCCCGCAAATCATTTTTTTGCAAAACTATAAATTTATTTCCGGTCGTGGCCGCTACCGCTTGTCGGGAGGGGGAAAGCGCCGGCAGGTCTGATCCACGAATTGACCCACGGCGGCCGGCGTGGTCCCCAGCTTCTTCAGCAGGGCACGATCCCGCCTGTGCGCGCGGGCGAACCGGCATGCGACGGAGACCATGCCCCGGGGGCGCATGGCCATCTCGTAGTGGGCTGTGAGCTTCTTCCGAAGAGCCTCGCGATCCGGCATTCGCTTGAAGAGCGCAGGTTGCCAGGTGGCAGGAAGGAGTGGCCCGACTCGACCCTTGCCGGTGATCCCCAGACATCCGAGGAGGGCCATGGTGAAGGCTGCCGGGTTTTCAAAGGAGGGATTGTGCCCTGCGGCGGGGATGGTCTTGAGGCTCCCCTTGGGAAGCTTTGCCGCCAGCGCCCTGGCCCAGCGCACCGTGGTGAGGGGATCGCCTTCCCCCTGGAGGATGCACACGGGGGTGGTGACCGTCTGGGCGAAGGTGAGCGAGGAATAATTGATGACGTCGGTGCCGCCGATCCCTTTTCGGACCATGGCGGCCACGCGGGCCTTCACGTCGTGGGGGGCCGGCCTTGAGCCGGGGACCCCGGCGGTGGGCATGAGGGACCGCAGCCGACCAAGGAACGCATAGTAGCCGAGGATGTTCACGTGCTTGTTATAGAGAGTGCGGGCCTCGAAGGCGCGGAAGAAGTCCACGAGGTCGTAGCGTTTCTTCTTCAGCAGCCGTTTCAGGTGTGCGATCTCCCGGCGGGTCGCGGTACTCTTCGCCCCCTTGGACGTCTGGAGCATTCCGATGACGCGGCTGTAAGCCTCGCGCAGGTGACCCGGGTGGTGGATGAGGGGGTTTACCAGCACCGCCTTCACGACCCTGGCCGGGTGGGCACGGGTGTATTCCAGGGCCGCAAGACCCCGGTGGCTGTTGCCGATGATGGTGATCCTGGCGAGCCCCAGCGCTGCCCTGAGGGCCTCGATATCCGAGACGAGGGTTTCGTCCACCTGCCCCTCCACCCGCGGCTTGGAACCCTTCCCCTCCACGGTGGCCCCCCACACGTAGATCACGTCCCCCGTGGCCTCCAGGACCCGCATGAAGGGCAGGACGTAGTACCCCTGCTCCAGCACCAGGTATGCCGGGGCGCCGGTGCCCTGACCACGACGCAGGTAGCGCACCATGGCGCCGTCGGCGGTGGTCACGGTGCCTCCCTTGTTCACCTTGAGGGCGACCCAAGGGGAAGCGGCCGGCTTCTTATCGGATGCCGACCTCGTTGAAGGGGCCGTCGAACGAGCCGGCGGGGCGGTTACTCTCGCCGGCGCAGGTTCGGTGTGCGTATCCGTGGGACTATGTATCCTCCGTGAAGGGGCGCAGGAGATCAGGACGAGGAGGGGGATAATGTAAAGAGGGCGCATGGCGGACTCCTTGGCGGCTTAAAGGCTTCGAACGTGATGCGCCGACTATAGATCAGGTAGCGTGAGAGGGAAACAGCCGAGCCGGCGGAAAATGGAGACTCGCTGCCCATGGCCCTGGTGGCGATAATGGTCATCGCGGGGGACACCTGCGGTAACATCGACACCTCCACCTGTGCGTGGTGAGGCGACGGTGTGCTCCAGGCCGAGGAGAGGGAACAGTGCGACGGCGGCGACTTCGGTGCCTCCACCTGCGCAGACTGCGGGAAATACACGGGGAATCTCGTTTGTACCAACGACTGCACCATCTCGACCGTGGAGTGCGAGGGGAGCTGCGGGGACGGGATCGTGCAGACGGAGTTCGAGGAGCGCGAGGGGAGCGATCTCGGCGGGCGCAGCTGCGGCACCGAGGACGCTTTCGGGGGTACCCTGGCCTGCGATGAGGAGTGCATGCTGGACGGGCGCTCGGCCGTCTGGCCGAACCGGGGGATGTTCAGACCCTCGTCACCGCCGCCCTTGGCTCGAAAACCCGACCCGCGGTGGAGGGTCGCCTGGCGAGTCAGCGCAAGTGGAACAGCCTGAAACACCACCTCTTGTACCATGATCCCCTGGCAGTCTTTCGCCCTCCCTGTGAAGGCATCTCGGGCACGGGACAGACCGCGCGGCGCTGTCGGGATGTGCGCCGAAACCTCACCCACCATATGCTTGAGAGTTTTGGGTGGTGGTCTCACAAAGTGCAGCGGTGGCGCCATGCCCGGCACATCTGGCTCTCCTACCTCCAGTACTACCTGGGCTACTGGCCCCTGGGTGGAGCCCAGAATCGTCCAACCCACCCGCCAATCGAAAAGCGCCTCAAGGAATTGGATGCCATCGCGAAGCAGTGCAGAAAGTACTACGAAAAGCCGCATGCCACAGGGACTCCGCGCCCTGTGTGCCCCCTGCGGCTCAAAGCCGGGCCACGAGGGTGGGATGTGGCCTCGAGCCAAGCCTTCAGGGAATTGACCTCGGCAGGCATCGAGAGGGACGAGGCCATGTCGTTCCTGCTGTTATCGGGCACTGAGCGGGTCCGTTTCGAATTCCTGAAAGCCGCCTTCGCCGCGGCAAAGACAGGCGACCGGGAGACACTCCTGAGGCTCGACCCCGCACCCATGTTTGTACCCATCTCCAATCATCCTCTCGAAGACCCCGATTTCAGTACGATCACCGAGATGGACAAGATCGTGGCCGAGCAGTGCCACGAACGGCCATGGCCAGAGACCATGGAGGCCAGCCGAAAGGCTGCCGCCCGGGCCTATGTCAAGGCGACCCATGAACGTCTCAAGAAACGCCTCGGCGCGCGATAAAAGAATTTTCCGGTTCTCGTCCCCCAGCCAAACGGCGCGGTGCTCTGGGTATTGCCGGTCTTTTTCCAGGACGTAGGATTGAAGGTTCACTCCCCCCCCAATCATGGACGGTCGCAGGCCGCTGATCACGCGTATTGCGCCCAGACCGCCTCGGACTTCATGCAGGCGTTTGCCCTCAGACGGCGTTCGGGCAGAGAGCGGCATGTACGGGGAAAGGGTGCTGGTCGGGTTTGAGTCCGGGGTGGTCGAACAGGGAGATGGCCGTGGTCGGGCTTCAATCAGGGAGTGGTCGAACGGAGAAATGGGGCTACTCGGTGCTTCAGGGGTAGAACACCGTGGTGTGGTGGGCGATGCCGCCGAGGTTGTCGCGGACCACGAGGTAGAGGGTGCATGCCCCCGCGGTCTCGAAGGTGAGGTCCGAGGTGACCGCGGTGCAGGTGCGCTGGGTCCCATCGGCCGGCTCCGTGCAGGAGATGGTGCGGTTGTAGGGACCCTCTTCCCAGAGGGACTCATCCCCGGTGAAGGCGATGGTGCCGCAGTCTGTGTAGAGCGCCAGGCCGAGGTAGTGGGTGACGGGGGAGCCCGGCTCGGTGTCCAGCTCGTCCAGGGAGGCGGGATCGAGCCCGATGGTCAATCGGGACGTGTCGGGGGCGGGGAGCGGCGTCGCGGTGGCCAGGGTGGTGCCGTCGAGGGTGATGTCGGCGAAACGCGGGTTGGCATGAGCCAAGCCCTCGGGGACCACGAGGATCCTTTTGGCGCTCAAAAGGCAGCGTTCGGAGGGGGTCTGGGTACGCATGGCCTCCAGGCACATGGTGGGGTCGGGATCCGCGGAGACGGCCAGGTGGGCATAGACCGTCAGGACGTCAGTGGTTGGGATCAGGTCCGCGGGGACGGTCATGGTCGCCGTGGCGTCGGTGGAGGCGAGGCAGAGTGCGGCGTCGGGATCGTCGGTGCAGGTCGGGACCTGCCCGTCAGCGGGCCAGTGGGTCTCGGCGCAGCTCAGCACATCCTCGAACTCGGGGATACAGCGCAGCCACAGCCGCGAAGGGACCCTGCCCGGCCAGTGGACGAGGGCGTCGAGCGTCACCGAGTCTGTGGGCCGGGCCCAGGGCGGATCGGCGGTCATGGCCAGGATGAGGGGGTCGTCCGTGAGCTCGCCCGCGGGGGAGAACTCGGCGTCGCAGGCAGGCAGGAAGAGGGAGAAGAGGAGATAGATGAAGACGCGGCGCATCAGAAGCTCCCCTTGAGACCCAGGGACGGCAGGATGGGGAGCCCCGCCACCGTCTTCTTCTGGGTATAGTTGAAGTTGTACTGGATGTACTCGGAGGTCTGGTTGTTGTAGATGTTCTGGATGTCGAGATAGAGGGTGAGGCTCCAGCGGTTGAAAGTCCACTTCTTGTCCACGCGGAAGTCCAGTTGATGGAAGAGCGGCAGGCGTTCGCTGTTTCGAGCCCCCTGGACGCCGTAATAGATGTTCAGATCGGCGTCGTAGACCCCGCCGATATAGGGGGTGGTGGGGTTGCCCGAGGTGAGCCGGAAGCGCAGGCCCACCTGCCAGCCCCCCCGCCACTTCCCGGAGGCGATGGCCGTGAGGATGTGTGTCTGGTCGTACTCGAAG
>QKIM01000304.1 GCA_003249585.1 Deltaproteobacteria bacterium | reverse complement strand
ACCCGGACATGGAGAAGATGATCAACGAGGAGAGCAATCTCGAGAAGTTGATCACCAACCTCATCAACAGGGCCAACGAAAACGGCGGCACTGACAACATCACCTGCATCATTCTCAAATTCGAGAAGTAATCCTGTCACCCCCGCCGGCCCCCGCCGGTCGCTCCAGGGGGTCACGATCCATGTTCACCCCATCAGATCCACTCACCCGACTGTTTCACCTCCTCGAGGGGGAGCACCTGGGATTGGCGGAGTCGTGCACCGGGGGGCGTGTTTCAGCCCGAATCACCTCTGTTGCCGGGGCCTCTGAATTTTTCAAGGGGTCTGTAGTCGCCTACTCCAACGAGGTAAAGGAAGCTCTTCTGAAAGTCCCCGGGGCCCTTCTGGAGCGTCACGGTGCCGTGAGCGAGGCCGTCGCCAGGGCTATGGCCCGTGGCGCCTGCAGAGCCCTCGGGGCCTCGGTGGGGGGTGCTGTCACCGGGATCGCAGGACCCGGTGGGGGTACACCAGACAAACCGGTTGGTACGGTCTTTATCGCTGTAATAAAAGGAGAACTCGAGATTGTCGGAAAATTTCTCTTCACCGGTGATCGGGAGGAGATACAAGATGCCGCCACAAGGTGGGTCCTTGACGGGATCACCGCCGTTCTCCTGAATGAAATACCTGAGGATTTTGAGAGGTGTGTCGGTTTTTTCTCCGATCTGTGATTTTTTCCTTTCAAATGTTCGGGTTTTGATGGAATAACTATTGAAGCTAACCTGTTGCGAACGCGACAATCCGGAGAGAACTTCGTGACCACGGATGTATCCACCACCTCCGAAGAGACCGTAAAGGCCCCCGAGACTCCAGTGGAGCCGGCCCCCGAGACCGCGGAGGTCTCAACCCCGGCGCAGGCCCTGCCAGAGTCAGAGGTCCCTTTCTTCCACCTCATCGATGACTGCTTTGTCGGGCTTTTCCTGCCCCTGGAGACCATCGGCCAGATAACGGACCTGCAGGAATCCCTGTATCGGCACCTCCCCGAAGAGGTGCGCAACAAACTCAACTGGGTTCCTCCGACCTGGTTCACCATTCCCCTCCTCCATCTGGGCAGGCTCCCCTTCGTCCTCCTCGAGGTGATCAAAGATCTCACCCGTGCCTCGGTGCGTACCGTCACCGAGCCTGTGGCGCTTTCGGTCAAAGGCATCACTACGGCTCATGACGCCGAAGGAAATCCCAGAGTCATCTCCCTCGGGTTCACGGGAGAGAGGGTACTCCAGTTGCAGCAGGACCTTGCGGCGCGGTTCGCCGAAGCCGGGTTCCCCCTCAAGAGCACCTCGATGCCGGTGCGCTGCACCCTTGCGCGGGTCTTCTCCGACGACGTCCCGCCCTTCATGGGGGCCATCGAGACCTTCCGGTTCACCGAGCCATCGTCCCAGTTGCAGATCTCGAGGATCTATGCGGGCCACCGAGGGAACGGTGGATGGAAGTATCCTCCGGTTATCATAGGGAGTTACAGCACGGATGAGCCCTGTCAGCATTGCTGTCCCGGCTGTCCCAGCCTCCCTGAACTCTCACCTCACGACGAGGATCCCGACGCGCTGATCCAGGAGATCCTCGGGCAGTCCGGACTCTCCCTCGAGGCAACAGAATCCCTCATTGAACGGGAAGTGAAGAGTCCGTCTCTGCTTCAGCAGTCGGCCACCCTCCACCAGCACGACGAGATCCCCCTCGTGACCACTTCACAGGTACAGGACTCCCTGCGGGGAGAATCCCAGGAATGGGAGGCTGTGCGCGCTCTCGCTGGGTCGGAAGGGAAGAGCAAGGTGCTCAACCAGCTCGAGCAGCAAAAACAGCGCTGGGAAGAGCGAAGTCGGGAGCAGCAGCCTGTCTCCGAAGGAGAGGCCTCTCCAAAGGAGCCAAACAGTCCCACCACACAGGAAACAGAACCTCCGGCGAACCCGGAAAAGGAATAGGGTATGGCACGCGCTAAAAAATCAGGCAATATTGATCAGAATTCCCTCAAGTCGGCCCTGAGCACCATCGAGCGGCAGTTTGGCAAGGGTTCCATCATGCGTCTGGGGGATCACGAAGCCCTCATGAAGGACATCCCCACCTATTCTTCAGGCTCCTTCTCTCTGGATCTCGCCCTGGGCGTCGGAGGGCTCCCCAAGGGGCGCATCGTAGAGATCTTCGGACCCGAATCCTCGGGGAAGACCACGTTGGCTCTCCACGTGGTGGCCAACGCGCAAAAGCTCGGTGACGTGGCGGTGTTTATCGACGCCGAGCACGCCCTGGACATCAGTTATGCCCGCAAGCTCGGCGTCGATGTGGAGAACCTCCTCGTCTCCCAGCCCGACTGCGGGGAACAGGCCCTGGAAATAGCCGACACGCTGGTGAGGACCGGCGAAGTCTCGCTGGTTGTTGTGGACTCCGTGGCGGCTCTTACGCCCCGGGCCGAGCTCAACGGCGAGATGGGCGACTCCCATGTGGGTCTCCAGGCACGACTCATGAGCCAGGCGCTGCGCAAGCTCACCGCCTCCATCTCCAAGTCCAACTGCCTGGTGATCTTTATCAACCAGATCCGCATGAAGATCGGCGTGATGTTTGGTAATCCCGAAACCACCACGGGAGGCAACGCCCTCAAGTTCTACTCCTCCATCCGGTTGGACATCCGGCGCATCTCCACGCTCAAGCAGGGAGAGGAAAAGGTCGGGAACAGGACCAGGGTCAAGGTGGTGAAGAACAAGATAGCGCCTCCCTTCAAAGAGGCTGAATTCGATATCATCTTCGGCAAGGGGATCTCCTGGGAAGGGGACCTCCTCGATCTCGCCGAGAAGGACGGTATCGTGGAGAAAAGCGGATCCTGGTATTCCTACAAGGGGGAACGCCTCGGTCAGGGCAGGGAGAACGTGAAAGACTTCCTCCTGGAGAACGAGGACATCCTCGCGAGCGTGGAGAGCGAACTGCGACAGCGCTACGAGCTCCCCACCAAGGCCCCCACCGAGGCTCCATCCGACAGCGAGTGATCCATGGTCTCCATTCTCAACGGGAAGAGCCGCGGGATCTTCTCCTCCATCTTCCTGTACCACATCTTTCTGTTCATCCTCATTGGGGTCGCGCTGGCCCTCTCCGGCGGGTTCCTCTTTGGCTTTTATGCGAGGGATCTCCCGGCCGCGCCGAGTTTTGAGACGCTCAAGGGGCGCGCCTCAACCTCCACCCGCATCCTCGCCGCCGACGGCATGGTGCTTGCCGAGATCTCGGGAGAGACCCGCCAGTGGGTGCCCCTCGGGGAGATCCCTCCAAACCTGCGCAACGCCTTCATCGCGGTGGAGGACGCCCGATTCTATGAGCACGGAGCTCTGGATACGCTGGGGCTTGTCCGTGCGGTCCTCACCAATGTCCGCGCCGGCGCCATCAAGCAGGGGGGGAGCACCATCACCCAGCAGGTGGCAAAGTATTTCATGGGAGGGGAGCGAACCCTGGACCGCAAGGTCAAGGAGGTCGTGCTCGCCCTTCGCCTCGAAAGGAATCTGTCCAAGGACCAGATCCTGGAACTGTATCTGAATCTCATCTTCCTGGGCAAGGGATCTTTTGGAGTCAAGGCTGCAGCCAGGGCGTATTTCAACAAGAATCTCGACCAGCTCACTGTCGCCGAGATGGCGCTTCTCGCAGGCTTCGCCCAAGCACCCACGCGCTACTCCCCGCACAAGAACATGGAGGTGGCTCTGGAGAGGCGTCGCCATGTTCTGACACGGATGCACCGTCGAGGATACATCACAAACGCACAATACCAAAAAGCCCTCGATGAGCCTGTCACCCTGCGTGGTCGCAAGGATTATTACAACGACCGCACCCCCTACTTCACCGAACACACCAGGCAGCTTCTCATCGAGAAGGTCGGCGTAGACGGGTTCCGCAAGGGTGGCTTCCTCGTGGAGACGACCGTCAATCCCTTTGTCCAGGTCAAGGCCCGGCAGGCTGTGCAGGATCTCGCCTTTTGGCAGGACAAACGGCAGGGATACCGTGGTGCAGAGGCAACCCTCACCGATGATGCCGCAAGATCCTTCATTGCAAAGGCAAGGGCGCACTACGGCGCGGGTCCCCTCATCCGGGAACGGCTCTATCTTGCCGTGGTGACCCGGGTGGAGAGACGAGAGGCCACCATCAACGCCGCTGGTCACGTGGGGATCATTCCCCTGGAGAACATGCGCTGGGCCTTTCGCTACCGGAGATACAAAGGGATCACGGATCATCACATCACCAGGGTCGACAAGACCCTGGCCAAGGGGAATGTCGTGTGGGTGCGTGTTGACGGGAGGGACCCGAAGATCTTCCATCTGGAGCAGATCCCCCGCGTTCAGTCCGCACTCCATGCCCGAGATCACAGGACGGGATATATCATCGCCATGGTCGGAGGTACGGACTTCGATCTGACCAAGTACAACCGCACGGTGCAGTCCTGTCGACAGCCCGGTTCCACCTACAAGCCCATCTACTACTCCCTCGCCCTGCACCGCGGCTGGTCACGATTCAAAAAGTTCTCCGACGTGCCCTACTCCATCGTCGATCCGGCGACGGGGAAGAAATGGCGGGTGGCCAATTATCGATACGCCAACAATCTTTCCGAAGCCGCCAAAGAGAAGATCATGAATCACAAGGTTACCTTGGAGTCGGCTCTCGTCTGGTCGAGAAACATCCCATCGGTGACCATCTTCCAGGCTCTGGGCGGCACCAGAGTGGCCGCATGGGCGAAGCGGTTTGGTTTCACAACTCCCATCATCCCCGACAAGGGGCTCGCCCTCGGGGCCTCCTGTGTGAAGATGAACGAACTCACGGGTGCGTTCTCGGTGTTCGCTGAAAACGGGCGTCTTTTGCCTGAGGTGATCATCCGACGGATCAGTGCGGGTGGACAGGTGATAGAGGATCGCACCGTTCCCGAGGATCCCATGCTCGACGCCTCAGACCGGCTCTCCCGAATGATCGACGGGCTGGGAAAACGTCAACGGCAGGCCATTCCGGCCAAGGCGGCCTTTCAAACATCCCGGCTGCTGCGCAAGGTCGTGACCGAGGGACACAATGAACCCATACAGGGCACCCATGTCATCGCGGCAGGGAAGACAGGAACGGCGTCCAAAACCATGGACACCTGGTTCACCGGGTACACTTCCCGGTGGTCCACGACCTTCTGGCTCGGCGATGAGAAGTATGAGCGCCCACTGGGAGACAACGACGCGGCACATCTCACCACGGCACCTGCCTATGCCCGATTCATCTATGAGACGTCCCGGTTTGTGCCGCTGCACGAGATCCCGTGGGAAGATCCCGTCTCAGGCCTACCACGGGAACGAACCACTCACACGGCCCTCGGCGGGCACAAGCCTCAGTTCCACCCTCCCAAGAAGAAACCTCCGCTGGCTCCACGGTGAGGCAGAGACCATTTTT
>QKIM01000414.1 GCA_003249585.1 Deltaproteobacteria bacterium | reverse complement strand
AGGGCGCCATCTCGACCCTCTCCTCCTGCACGGCCTGCAACCCGGACAACACCCGCATCGACAGCCGCTTCACCACCTCGGCGCTGTGGTTCTTCGGCGGGATCAGACCCGAGGGGCTCAACGTCTACGTCAAGGCCGGGCTCGTCTTCAACAACATCACCTTCCACAGCGCGGAGGGCTACGAGTCCGAGGCCGCACAGACCGCCGTCGAGTTCGGCGGGGGCGTCGAGCTTCGCCTCAGCACCTGGTTCAGCATCAACGCCGAGGGCACCTTCATGGGCAGCGCCGGGGGCGACGACATTGGCCTCGGTCCCATCAACACGGCCCAGGGCAATGGGATCCCCAGCTCCTCCCTGGACACGGGCGCCTTCAACTTCAAGCTCGGCGTCGCCGCACACTTCTAACCAGCGGAGAGCAGGTGGCCTGCCCGCACGAACAGACTGCGCCTGATTCTCACGAAAAACCTTGCATATGGGGATTGATGGGGGCTGACCACCGCCTGCCCACGGAGGGGACAGGGCAGACCACGGCCTGCCCGCACGAAGGGACGGCGGCTGGCCGTACGTTTACTCGGAGAACCCCTTGAGGGATTTGGCGCGGCTGGGGTGACGCAGCTTGCGCAGGGCCTTGGCCTCGATCTGGCGGATACGCTCGCGCGTGACGGAGAAGTCCTGCCCGACCTCCTCGAGGGTGTGATCGCTGCGGGCGCCGATACCGAAGCGCATGCGCAGGACCTTCTCCTCGCGGGGGCTCAGGGTGGAGAGCACCTTGCGCACCTGCTCCTCGAGGGACCGGGCGACCACCGCCTCCTGGGGGGCGATGACGCTCTTGTCCTCGAGGAAATCGCCGAGATGGCTGTCTTCCTCGTCGCCCACGGGGGCCTCCAGGGAGATGGGCTCCTTGGCGATCTTGAGCACCTTGAGGACCTTGTCGGCGGGGATCTCCATGCGCTCGGCGATCTCGTCGGGGGAGGGCTCCCGGCCCAGCTCCTGCACCAGCATGCGGCTGACGCGGTTGAGCTTGTTGATGGTCTCTATCATGTGCACGGGGATACGGATGGTCCGAGCCTGATCGGCGATGGAGCGGGTGATGGCCTGCCGGATCCACCAGGTCGCGTAGGTGGAGAACTTGTATCCGCGGGTGTACTCGAACTTGTCCACGGCCTTCATGAGACCGATGTTGCCCTCCTGGATGAGATCCAGGAACTGCAGCCCGCGGTTGGTGTATTTCTTGGCAATGGAGACCACGAGCCGGAGGTTGGCCTCCACCAGCTCGCTCTTGGCCTGCTCGGCCTGGATCTCGCCGGACATGATGTTGTGGAAGGTGCTCCTGAGGCTGAACACATCGAGACCAATCTCTTTTTCCACTCGGGCGACGTGCTTGTTCACCTCGCGAATGCGGCGGTCGTAGTCGGCGAGTTTGGCGGGCGAGAGCATTCCGTGGCGGCTCTTGAGGCTCTTGGAGCCCTTGAGGGCCTCTTTGATGTCGTCGTAGGTGATCCCCAGCCGCAGCTCGATGTTCTTGATGATGCGCTCGAGATCCTCGATGCGGGTCAGGTAGGAGCGCATCTTGTCGACGAAGGCTTGAATCTGCTTCTTGGTGAGCTGCAGCTCACACAGGGCGTCGAAGAGCTCGAGCTGGGCCTTCTCGAAGGGAGAGAGCCGCTTGCGGGAGAAGGTGTTTATGGTGGAGATGGGCTTCACCTTGGTCTTCTGGGTCGATGAATACTTGGCCATGTCCTTCTTGAGCTTGCGGATCCGGTCGATGAGCCTGATGACGTCCTCTTTCTGCTGCTCCTCGTCGGCGTCGATGGTGAGGTCGTCGTACTTCTTGGTGACGTCGCGCAGGCGGATCTTTCCACGGCGCAGGAGGTCACCCAGCTTGATGATCTCCTCCACGGCGATGTGGGAGTTGAGCACCACCTCCATCACCCGGGCCTCACCCTCTTTGATGCGCTTGGCGATGTCCACCTCGCCCTCACGGGTGAGGAGGGCGACCTCGCCCATCTTGCGCAGGTACATCCGCACAGGGTCGTTGCTGTGCGCCAGCGAGGAGTCCATGGCGCTCTTCTTCAGCGGAGAGTCCTTCTCCCCTTCGCTCTCGACGATGGAGATGCTGGACTCCGAGAGGATGGAATAGATCTCGTCCACCTGGTCGGCGTTGAGATCCTCGGAGACGATCTCGGCGAGCTCCGTGTAGGTGATGTACCCTTTCTCCTTGCCCTTGTAGAAGAGCTGGCTGGCGATGGCCGCGGTGAAGCTGCGATCTCCCGCGCCATCCATGTCGCTGTCGCCGTCGTAGTCGAAAAAGTCATCGTCGCTCTTTGAGGACTTCTCCGAGGAGCGGTTGAGTTTCTCGGCTATGGCGATGAAGTCCTCGGCGCCGCGATCGGTGCTCTTCTGCGAAGACCGCTTCTTCCGGGAGGACTCGCTCATCCCCTCGAACTCATCATCGTCATCGTCGAATTCAAACTCTTCGAATTCGCTGTCCCCGCCGTCGTCGTCATACATGTCGATGGACGCCTTGGACGCCTTGCCGCCCTTGGAGGGTGTGGTCTTCTCAAGGATCAGATCATCATCGTCATCGTCGAGCTCTTCCTCGTCGTAGTCGTCCTCGTCCTTGGGATTGCGGAGTTTTGTCGCCGCAGCCTTGCCCGCCTTCTCTGCCGTCACCTTTTTCGTGGAACCGGTCCTGGCTGTCGTGGACGCACGCTTCTTCTTCACTTCGGGAGCCTTCTCCTCGACGGGAGTCTCCTCATCTGCAGCGGCGCGGGTGGCCCGTACGGGCATCTTGACGGTGGTCCCGGAGGTAGACTTCCCCTCGACAGCCGGGGTGGCGGCATCGTCCACGGATGCCTTGGCGGATGCCGTTGTCGACGGTTTGGCGACCTTGGCCGCCGCCGCTTTGGGGGCGGCCTTGGCGGACGCCTTGGCGGCGGCGCGGGCGGGCGCCTTGGCGGCGGCCTTGACCTGTGTCATCTCGGCTTCCGGCTGTTCAGCCACAGCTGAAGAACGCCCCGTGGCTTCGGCAGCGGCCTTCTTTCCACCTTTGGATTTCGGCGCCGCCTTCGCGGCGGCCTTTGGCGCGGCTTCCGACGCAACAGCCGGAGCCAAGGCTTCAGGCTGTGCCTTGATCTCGACGGCGTCGGCTTTGGGTCCCCGGGAGGCCTTGGCGGCCCTGGGCGTGGATTTCCCCTCGGTCTGCGCCTCGGTCGCCGTCTTCACCGTAGTGGTCCTGGGCGTTGCTTTTTGCGTGGTCTTGGACGCAGCCCTGGCAGGAGCCGTGGCCTCTTGGCTCGCTTCTGCCCTGGAAGCAGCCTTCACCACCGCTTTTTTACCCCTGGCCTTTTCGCCGGTGGCCGGGAGCGCCGTGGTGGGGGCCACAGCGGGCTCTGGCGCATTGAGCTCCTCGACGGCGGGAGCGGCTCCGCGTTTTCCTCGGGTAGCGGCGCGTTCCTCGGCGGGAACGTTCTGCAGCACCGCCAGCGCGGGAGCGGCGATCTTCTTCACGGAGGCCTTCTTTGCCTTTGCACCCTTCTCCGAAGCGGCCGCAACCACCTCCTCGGCGGGGATCTTCGATTTCTTCACGTTCTTCACCTTCTCCTCGGTCCCGGAGACTACCGCCCCGCGCTTCTCCGCTCTGGGAGCCGCCTTCAGTTCACGCTTCGTCTCCACCTCCGCCGCACTCCCCTTGCCCTTCTTGGGAGCGGGAGCCTTGGCGGCGACCTTGGAGCCAGCCTTCTTTCCAGCGTCCACCTTGGCCGGAGCCGAGGCCACGGAGTCCGCAGCAGCCTTGCCCCCGGACGTCCTGGAGCCCGAGGATTTGCTTATTTTCTTTTCCTTGGCGGGCTTGCTCTCGGTCTTGGGGGTGTTCTTCTTCGAGGCGGTGCTTTTCTCGGTGCTTTTCGTTTTAACCATTTACAATCCTTGTATGAACAGTGGGGACCAATTCACTGGGTCATTGGCCCCGCGAGTTCGACACGCTCTTTCTGCAGCGCCAGTTTCTCTCTGAGGAGGGTCTCGATGCGGCCCCGGTCGCCTTCCTTCTTGGCTGTGGAGAGTGCGAAATCGAGCATCTCCCCACGGTAGGCGAGCCCACGCTTTCTGAGGGTCCGGACAACCTCGCCCAGCGCCTTCTGCCGCTCTCCTTTATCCATGGTCCTGAGCTTTTCATCAAAAAATGAACGCTTGATTTCCATGAATTTTGGAAAAAGTGACTTCAGGGTTTGCCGCCAGGTCTCCTCGGAGACCGGTCTCGAGAGGTTGATCATGATTCTCCATAGATCAATGGCGTCAGAATTCGAAAAACTGTTTTCAATAGCAGATAGTTGTTCCTTAGGCAAGGTCGAATCGCCATCGAGCCCCAAAACCACAATGTGCAAAAGCGCCGTCAGATCGGGGTCCAGGACGGTCTCCGCGGCGCGGGTGACGGGCGAGGTATTTTCCTTAAATTCTCCATGGACGCCTTCCCCGGCGTTGGCCGTGAGGACGTTGAAGATGGGGTGGTGGTCCATGCCCAGCCGGATGGCGATCTCACGGGCGTACAGATCCCGCTCGGGCCCGCTGAGGCCGATCATGTGCGGGCCGAGGGACTGCAGCGCGGCGAGTTTCTCGGTGGTGCTGGCGGAGACGGGGGGCAGCACCATGGAAAAGAGGGACTCCATGGGCGGCTGGGCGAAGCGGAGGATCTCCTCGATCCGCCCCGCTCCCGAACGCACGAGGAGCGAGTCGGGATCCTCGCCCTGGGGGAGCATCGCGACGCCTCCCCCGACCTTCATCCTCAGGAGGAGCTCCGTGGTCTTTCGGGTCGCTGCTTTTCCCGCCGTGTCCCCGTCGAGCATGAGCACAATGTTCTTCGTAAACCGGGTGAGGAGCTTGATCTGCTGCTCCGTGACGGCCGTGCCCAGAGGCGCTACAGTCTCCTCGAAACCCGCCTGGGACATGGAGATGACGTCCAGATTCCCCTCCACCAGGATGGCGCGGTTCTTCTTGCGGATCACATTCCTGGCGTTGTGGATCCCGAAGAGGGCCAGGTGCTTCTTGAAAATCTCGCTCTCGGGGGAGTTGACGTACTTCCCCTCCTTGCGCTCGGGGTCAAGGATCCGGGAGCTGTATCCCCGGACCCGCCCGGAGGTGTCCACGATGGGGAACATGATCCGGTGCCGGTAGAAATCGTAGTTGCCCTCGGACTGCCGGCGACTCCTGATGAGCCCGACCTCCAGAGCGTGCCTTGTGTCCGACTCCGAGCGCAGGTGGTCCGTCAGCACGCTCCATTCGTCGGGGGCATACCCGAGTCGGTACTTCTCCCACATCTCCGTGGAGATGCCCCGCCCGGTCAGGTACTCGCGGGCGACGGCCCCACGTGGGGTGTAGAGCTGCTCCTGAAAGAAGGTGCACGCCTTATCATTAATATTATAGAGGGCTGCGCGCCTTGCCTCCTGCC
>QKIM01000279.1 GCA_003249585.1 Deltaproteobacteria bacterium | reverse complement strand
AAAAAGGACCAGGCGTCGAGCTTGAGCATGGCGGGCCAGCGGTGGTCGTTGAGGCTGTGGAGCATGTAGAAGTCGATGTGATCCGTTCCCAGGCGCTTGAGCTGGAGGTTCAGGAGCTTGTCGAAGTCCCCCTTCTCCTTGACGAGCCAGACGGGGAGCTTGGTGGCGACCTTCACCTTGTTGCGCCGGCTTCCACCGAGCGCCTTGCCCAGAAGCGGCTCGCTGTTGCCCGGGAGGTTGAAGCTGCTGGAGTGGTAGGGATAGGCCGTATCGAAATAGTTTACGCCCTGGTCCATGGCGTAGTGGATCATCCGGATGGCCTCGGCCTCGTTGATGGCCGCCTTGTCCTTGCCCAGGAGGGGCAGCCGCATGCAGCCAAAGCCCAGGGCCGAGACCTTCTCTCCGGTCTTGCCGAAGGTGCGGTACTGCATGGCTGTTTTTTGGGGAGTCGTGTCCGGGGTCTTTCCCGGGGCCATGGGCCCCTTGGCTCTGGCGCTGTCGTCATCCCCTTTCCTGGAGCAGGCCGCGAGTCCCGCTGCGGTGCCTACGGCGCCGATGAGGACGCCCTTGAGAAGGTCTCGTCGAGTGATTTCCGGTGTGCGTTCGTTGTTCATGTCAACTCCTGTTCCCGGGCGTGTCCATGGCCCGGCCATCGAGGGTCTGGTGTATCTTTACCGCCGCGCAGGCGGCGCCAAACCCGTTGTCGATGTTGACCACGGTGACGCCGCTGGCGCAGGAAGTGAGCATGCCAAGGAGAGCAGAGAGCCCGCCAAGGTTGGCGCCGTATCCGACGGAGGTGGGCACGGCGATGATGGGCTGGGGAACGAGGCCGCCTACTACGGAGGCCAGTGCACCCTCCATGCCGGCGACCACGATGAGGGCCACGGCGCTTTTCAGGTCGTCCAGGCGCTGCAGCAGTCGATGGATGCCCGCCACGCCGACGTCGGAGATGATACGTGCGGGGCTGCCCAGCATGTTGCAGGTGATCATGGCCTCGCGGGCCACGGGCAGATCGGAGGTGCCGGCGGTGATGATGATGATCTCGCCAGGGCGCATGGTGACGGGGTGGGACGACCAGGTGACGGTTCGCGCGAGGGGGTCATGCTCCGCGTCGGGGTGGCTCGTGAGGACCAGATCCGCCGCCTCGGGGGTGACACGGGTGGCCAGCACGTTATGGACTTCGGCCAGGCGGGTGAAGATCTCCAGGATCTGTTCAGGGGTCTTTCCGGCCCCGTAGATCACCTCGGGGATCCCCGTGCGGAGGGCGCGATGCACGTCCAGGGCGGAGTGCCCCAGCTCCAGTGTGGGAAAGGCCCGCAGCCGCTGGACGCCTTCATCCACTGTCAGGGAACCGCTCTGGACCTCTAGCAGCAGCCGGGAAAAGAATGCGGTACTATCCATTGTGTTGCTCCTGTCCATGCGGTGAGGACGCCGCTGCCTCGGGCCGCAGGCCTGCCAGATCCACGGTCACCACCGTAAACCCGAGCGCCCGGATCTTCGGGATCAGGTCATTCTCGGTGGCGGTCGTGACCAACTCCGGGATGCGCTCCGCGGGGACCTCGATCCGGGCCAGATCCCCGTGGACCCTCAGCCGAACGGCTCGGAACCCCAGGTCATGAAGGAGGCGTTCCCCCGCTTCGATGGCCATGAGCCGCGCGGGGTCCACCCGTGTCCCCGTGGGGAGCCGCGTGAGCAGGCAGGCGTAGGCCGGCTTGTCGGCCGTCGGTAGCCCGACCCGACGCGAGAGAATGCGGATGTCAGCCTTGGTGAGGCCGGCTTCCCGCAATGGGCTGACGACACCGAGCTCCTCGATCGCCCGCATCCCCGGCCGCTCCTCGGGGCGATCGTCGGCGTTGGAACCGTCGGCCAGGGGGCCTTGGCCGCTGTTCGCGGCGAGCCGCAGAAGTTCACGGAAGAGCCGCTGTTTGCAACGATAACACCGATCGGGCGGGTTGTCCCGCACCGTTTCGGGGACGGGGAGCGTCAGCACGCGGTGGTCGACCCCCATGGATCTGGCCAGGGTACGGGCCTCCTCGAGCTCCCACCGGGGTATGTATGGTGTATCCACGGTCACGGCTGTTACCCTGGCGCCCAGCATCGAGTGGGCCGCGTGGAGCAGGTAGGTGCTGTCCACACCCCCCGAAAAGGCGATCATGACCCTCCCCATGTCGCGCAACACGTCGAGCAGGGCAGCCTCCCGGTCTTCCAGCGAGCGTTCGTGGAGTTTTGTCATTGGTGCTCCTGCTGTCCAAGGCGCCTTTGCACCTCGGTCACCGGCAGCCCTTCCCGGTTGGCGATGGCCTTCACCTCCTCAAGCTCGGGCTTGGACCGCAGCACGGCACCGTCGAGCCAGGATCGTTTCATCGTCACGGGACCAAACGGGGTGGGGACCTGCTCCAGGGTGGTCTTCAGGGTGCGTTTCTCTATACGGATCTGCTTGATTCCGTTGGTGGTCGTGTGAAGAAAGAGGAGTCGTGAGAAGTGCTCGGCGTCCTTCTCGGGGCACAGCAGCGAGAGGGTGGTGGCCGGCCGGCCCTTCTTCATGATGACCGGGGTGAAGTGGACGTCCATGGCGCCCTCTTCCATGAGCCGCTCCAACGCGACCCCCAGCGCCTCCCCCGTCATGTCGTCGATGTTGCACTGGAGGAGACGGGCCTCACCCAGCCTCATCGACGTGGCGTCCACCTCGGCCAGATGCACCCGCAGCACATTGGGGAGCTCGGGGTCCCTGTGCCCGATGCCGTAAGCGGTGTGGGTCACGGTGAAGGAGGGGGTTGTGGTGAATCGGTCGCTCAGGGTGGCCACGATGGCGGCCCCCGTGGGCGTCGCCGTCTCTACGGAGACCGCCCCGCGTGTGGTGGGCACTCCGACGAGCAGCTCCACCGTTGCAGGCGCCGGGACCGGCAGGATGCCGTGGGCGCACTTGACGAAGCCGCCGCCCAGCTCCACGGGGGACGCCCACACGGCGTCCACGCCCAGGGTGTGGTAGGCGATGGCCGCCCCGACGATGTCGACGATGGCGTCCACCGCGCCCACCTCGTGGAAGTGTACCTTGTCGGGGGTCGTCCCGTGGACGGTCGCCTCGGCCTGGGCCAGGCGCCTGAAGATGGAGAGACTGGTCTGTTTGATCTCGGGTGCGAGCGTGCTTCCCGAGATGAGCGCGTCGATGTCAGCGAGAGTCCGGTGGGGCTGGCTCTTTTGATCCGTGCAGGTCACGGTCACCTGGGTCCCGAAGATTCCCCGTCTGGAGGCCGTGCCAACCTCCAGCGTAAAGGCGTCGTCCAGACCGAGTCGCGAGAGCTCGCTCCGCAGGATCTCGGGATCGAGGCCAAGGCCGATCATGGCCGCCAGGTTCATGTCTCCACTGATTCCCGCAAAGCAGTCGTAGTACAGTACGCGCATGGCGTCGTCCTTTCGTGGCCCCTATTCGGAGAGCCTGCCAGGGGGGGCGCACCCGCCGGACCATATGACAATATATCCTGAAGATGCCCCCGAGGTACAGCTACATAGTGCCTTTTCTATGCCTGATCCTGCACGCGACGATGGTTGTGTGCCAACAGCCGCCTTCAGGAGCCTGTCCCGTGGAGAGGTTGACGGCGCGCGGGCGCATGGGTAGAGTGGGTGGAAGGCGCTCTGGAGCGTCTGGAGGGATCATGGCTGATTACCCGACACTGGACCGGGAGACGAGGGCACGGATCGAAGCCAGGGTCGTCGAGAGGGTCTTGAGTGAATACACGACGCCTGGCGCCGTGGAGGCGGCCATTCTCGACACGCTGAGCGAGGAGAGGGCGCGGCTGGAGGCCCAGGGAAGGGACTCGGAAGACGCGTATGGTTTCTATGAGCGCTTCTATGAGCAGTTCGTCGTGAGTGATGCGCGTGAGCAGCGAGCCCTCCTCGCCGCGCTGGTCCGTCGGTTTGTGCGCTTGACCGAGGGTCACTTCGAGCCCAGGATGTATCACTGGGTCACCGAGGTCGTTCCGCCTGTCCTGACCATGATGTTCAACGCCATGAGCCCCCTGAGGCTGGCCAGCGCGGTGAGAGAGGGGATCGCCGGTCTCGATCGGCGTGTGTCCGTGTTGGGCGATCTGGAGTTGATCAAGACCCTTGCCCGCCGCGGCACCCTCATGGTGCTCCCCACCCACGCCTCCACCTTCGACAGCGTCCTCGTCGCCTTCACCCTCTACCAGATGGGGCTCCCCCCCTTCCTCCACGGCGTCGGACAGCACCTCTTCGAGAGCCAGGTGCTGGGTGGTTTTCTGCGGAACCTCGGGGCCTTCCGGATCGACCGGGACAAGACCGCGCGGCTGTATCGGGAGACCCTCAAGAGCTATCTCTCCATCACGCTGCAAGAGGGGTTTCACAGTCTCATCTTCCCCGGCGGCGGGCGCAGCCGCTCAGGGCGACTGGAAGACAAACTGAAGCTCGGGTTGGTGGGGGAGGGGCTCAGCGCGTATATCCACAACCTCAAGGACGGGCACCCCCGCCCCGACGTCTTCCTCGTGCCCGTCACCGTCAACTACCCGCTGGTCCTCGAGGCCGAGCCCCTCATCTCGTCTCACCTGGGCAGGACCGCGCCGGACCGCCCTGGCCTGGTCGATGACGCAGCGGACCGCCCGCACAAGGTGCTCAGTTTCATCCGTCGGATCTTCGCGCTGGACTCCATGCTGGAGGTCGTCTTCGGCCAGCCTCTGGACCCCTTCGGCAACGTCGTGGACGCCCAGGGGGTTTCCCGTGACGCCGAGGGTAATCGGGTCGACCGCCGTGCTCTGGTGACACACCGCGGGAAGGTGACCTTCGATCGGGACCGGGATCACGCACACACCCGCGATCTGGCCCAGGCGGTGCTCACGTCATTTCGCCGTGACACCGTCATCAGCTCCGTCTCCCTCGTATCGGCCGCGGTCATGGACTGGCTCGCCCAGCACAACCCCACTCTCCCCGAGCGGCACCTCCTCTTTGCCGGCGCTGTCCCTCGAAGCATCCCCCTCTCCCAGATCTACCGGGAGGTTGGCGCCCTGGCGGGGCAGCTGCGGCAGATGGCGGCCAGGGGGGAAGCCCGTGTGGATCAGACCATCGCCACCGAGGACGCCGCCGGGATCACCACCCGGGCGCTGATGCACCTGGGATCGTATCATTTGAGGCCTGTGCTGACGCGACGGGGCGACCGGCTCATTCCCCAGGACCGTCGTCTTTTGCACTTCTATGCCAATCGGATGTCCCACCTCCCCGTGGAACATAAGGACATCGGGATTGTCGGCTCGCGACCCCCCAGAGACGGCCTCCCACGACAGGTTGAGGGGGCAGGCCCATATCCTCTGCGTCTGTACGATGACCGCCCGCTTTCTCCGGGCTACGACGGGCCGGTCTTCGTGTGGGACATCGACAAGACCTATCTGAACACCCGCTTCTCGACCCTCGGCGGCCTGGCTCGGATTCCCCTGGAG
>QKIM01000208.1 GCA_003249585.1 Deltaproteobacteria bacterium | reverse complement strand
GGAGTCATTGACCTTCTTGAAGTTGTCCAGGTCGATGAAGCCCAGGGCCAGGGGGCGCTCATAACGGTGGGCGAGGGAGAGGATGGGTGTGGCGGCATCACGGAAGCCGCGGCCGTTGCGGATGGAGGTCAGGCTGTCCGTCCGGGCCATGAGCTTTTCCCGTTTGAGCTGGTGCCGGACTCTCGCCAGGAGGGTGGCGGTGACGAGGAAGAAGCCGAGCCGAACGGCGCCGTTCCAGAAGGGGATCAGCCCGTGGCTGTACGTCTGGCCCGCCGACCAGTCAACGAGGACCCATGCCGCGGCGCTGAAGACGCTGAGGACAATCCCGTGCAGGTTTCCGCCGCGCCAGGTGGCCAGGGTGATGGGGACCAGGTAGAAGACGGAGAAGGAGAGCTCGTATCCGGTGAGGTGGTCCACGAGGGCCAGGAGTGTCACGAGCGTCATGCTCAGAGCGGTGACTGGGAAGGGGGCAAGAGTTTGGAACAGGCGAGTGATAGGCATGATGTATGGTACGGGCTTCGGCCCGTGGGTCCCCTGGTCCGGGGAGGGAAGCCACCTGTCGGAGTGTACCGCTTCGCCCGACGGTGTCAACTGTAGCATCAATGTGGGGAGCGTTGACGATCGGGTCTGGGTCGGCTAAAGTACCACGACGAGCCTGTTTTTCACCCAGGAGACGATATGCGACCTCTGCGCACCGTATCTGCACAGCCCCCGGATTTTCCTGCCTACCACCGCGTCAGAAATCTGCTGCTGGGGAGCTCGCTCATGGCCGGGCTCGCCCTTGCAGGGTGCACGGAGCCTCCCCAGGAAGGGAAGCCGACACCGAAACACCTCCGCGACAAGGACGGGGACGGGATCCCGGACGTGCAGGACGAGTGCCCCGAGAAATACGGCGACAAGAGCGCCGATGGCTGTCCGCAGCCCAGGAACCTTCGAAAGAAGGGGCTGGTGAGCTTCCCCTCGAAACCGGCGACCCCCCCTGATCCGGGGAAAGAGCCTCCCATGCAGCCATCGGGGTCCGGCGCCGAACCCGCCGGGGCCCCCGGGGCGCCTGGCCCCATGTCACCTCAGGTCCTCGTCAAGGACTCCGACGGGGACGGTGTCCCCGACGCCAAGGACCGCTGCCCCGCGAAGAAGGGGACCGCGGCGAACCACGGCTGTCCCACCGGGATCCTGCCGAAACACCCGCGGCCGAGGCTCAAGGGGAGACCCGCCCCGCCTCGCAGGCCCATGGGGTCCTATCCCTCCGTGCTCCACCCTGGCGGTCACGGCATGGATGGGACGGAGGATCTGTAAGGCACCCGGGCGAAGTTTGGACCGATTTTTTTTCGTGGTCCCCGGAAAATGAGAAAAGGGTGAAGTTTTCACGAGGATTTTTCAGACCTGCGTGTGAAGGCTGACAGGGGGATGACCGACCGTGACGCGAAGGAGAGGAGGTGTGGAAAAGCTGCAGATGCTCTGTGACCTTAGGGCTCCGTGAAGAAACGATGACCATCTCCATAATCGCTCCAACCCCCTGATTCGGGATCCCGATTTTCTCGTAACCTGACAACTTTATTTCTGAAAACAGATATTTGTCTTTGACCGAAGGCCACCTTTTCCTACCCTCCTGGTATGGCCGGCATGTACCAGGGACCCGGCCGGGAGGTGACCATGAAACTTCTGCTCACATCGGTCTTCGGCCCCTACGCCGTCGATGACGAATTCGGACGCAAGGATAACAAGATGGAGCTCTTTGACAACCAGATCACCCGGGAGCAGGGGATCTTCTCCTACCGGTTCAATCACTCGAGCTTCGGACTGTACTTCATGGCCGAGAACATCCGGACTCCCACTACGGTGCTGGATTTTCCCACGGTGGACCGGTTCATCGAGGAGCTGCGATCGGGGGCGTACACGCACGTGGGGATCAGTTTCATCGCCCCAAACCTGAAGAAGGCGGCCCACATGGCGAAGCTCGTACGCGAGCATGCCCCCAGGGCCAGGATCATCCTCGGGGGCCACGGGGCGGCCGTGGAGAACATCGAAGAGCTGGTGGACTGTGACCACGTGTGCCGCGGCGAGGGCGTGGGGTTCCTCCGGGAGCTCTTCAAGGAGCAGCCCGTGGAGCGGTATCGTCATCCGCTCGTATACAGCGCCATGAACCGCCACGTCATGGGAGTGCCGCTGCCCCAGGAGGCCGGTGTGCTCATCCCCGGCGTGGGCTGCCCCAACCGCTGCCGCTTCTGCGCCACGGCCCATTTCTTCGGGCAGTACATCCCCTTCCTGGAGACCGGCCGGGATGTCTACGAGGTGTGTCGGCGCTATGAAGAGGAGCTGGGGGTCACGGATTTCGGCGTTCTCGACGAGAACTTCCTCAAGCAGCGCACCCGTATGGAGGAGCTGGTGGACCTCATGGAGGCCGACGGGCGACGGTGGACCTTCTCCATCTTCTCCTCGGCGGAGACCCTCACGGCCCTCCCCAACCTGGACATCCTGGCGCGCATGGGGGTCTCGGTCATCTGGATCGGCGTGGAGTCCAAGCACGAGACCTACGAGAAGAACCGCGGCATTGACTTCAAAGAGCTCTTTGCGGCCCTGCAGCTCAGGGGCATCAGCGTCCTCGCCTCCACCATCGCCTTCCTCGAACACCATGACAAAGAGACCATCTGGGAGGATCTGGACCACGCCATCTCCCTGCGGCCGGAGTATCTGCAGTTCATGGAGCTCGGCCCCCTCCCGGGGACGGCGCTATATACGGCTTACAAAAAGGAGGGGAAGCTCCTCGAGGAGACCCCCTGGGAGGAGAATCACGGGCAGGGGAAGATCTGGTTCTCTCACCCCTCTTTTACCCGCGAAGAGTCGGAGGATTATCTGCGGAGGGCCTTTGTGCGGGACTACGAGACCAACGGCGCCTCCTTTCTGCGCATGATCGAGACGGGGCTCAGGGGATACGAGTATCTTCGGAACCATGACGATCCACGGCTCAGGGCGCGGGCGAAACAGCGGGAGAAGGAGCTGCGCCAGATGCGGTACTTCCTCTTCGCCTCGGGACGGTTCAGCGAGAATCCGGCGACGGACAGCCTCCTGGAGCGCATACGCCGGGAATACCGGCGCCTCCTGGGGCGTGCAGGCCTGCGCTGCGCCCTCATGAGCGTCGTGGTCTTCGGGTTCGCCGTGGTGTGGGCGGTGAAGATGAAGCTGGGACGCAGCACCCTGCAGCCTCCCACGGTGGCCAAGCGCTATCGGCAGGAGCCCTTCTTCATGGTCGAAGAGACACCTGCGGCCCGCACGCCTTTGCCCGCCGCGACCGGCGTGGGGCCGCGCACGGACTGTCCTGTCCTCGGGCAGGCGGACTCCGCACGCTGATCTCCTTCGGGCTCTCCCCACCTTTTTCAAACAGTGTATTTTTTTCGGTAAACCAATTTTGAAGGAAGGGACTCTTATGTCGGAGGCCGGAGATCTTATCTTCTGGTCGCTATGGGAAATCACCATGTCGGTGTTCCATCAGGAGGAACCTTATGAAAAACACGCTGTTTATTGCCCTGTCTGTGTGTCTGCTCCTTGGCGCCTGCGATGACGACAGCAGCTCCAACAACACGAATAATACCAACAACACCAACAATCTTAACAACACGAATAATCTTAACAACACCAACAATGTGAACAACACCACCAGCGGGACCCCTCTGGTGTTGATCAACGAATTCTCTTCGGCGGACGATGACGCCGTGGAGCTGTACAACGCCGGAACGGCGGCCGCCGACCTCTCGGGCTGGATCCTCACGGACGACGTCCTTGAAGGAGATGTGACGAGCTACGATCCCGATGCCGACGAGGAGAAGTTCGTCTTCGCCGAAGGGACCACCCTGGAGCCCGGCGCCTTCCTCGTGATCCTCAAGGGTGAGGAGGAGGGGCAGCACCTCTTCGGGATCGCCTCCGAGGGCGAACCCCTGACCCTCCTTGATGCCTCCGTCGCCCTCGTGGATCAGGTGACCTTCGGCGAAGATCAGGCGGTGATCTCCTGGTGTCGGATCCCCGACGGCGGCGAGACCTTCACCAGTTGTCTGAGGACCTTCGGCGAGGCCAACGAGGCCAATCCCTGCGGCAACGGGGTCCTCGACGACGGCGAGGAGTGTGATCCCCAGCTCGACTTTACCGACACCTGCGCGGATGTCAGTGACGTCTTCAACGGCGGCACCCTGAGCTGTTCTTCCACCTGCACCTGGGAGACCTCCGCCTGCACCACCTCGGCCGTCTGCGACGCCGAGGCCCTGGTGCTCAACGAGGTGTGCCACAAGAACGACACCTGCGGCGTGGCGGGCATCACCACCGGCGACTGGCTGGAGATATACAACACCAGCGACGCCACGGCCTCTCTGTCGGGGTGCTACATCAGGGTCTCCGACGGTGATACGGTGGAGGCCACGGTCCAGTTCGCCTCCGTGGGCGGCTTCGAGAACATCATGGTGGCTCCCCACGGATATTTCCTCGTGAACGACACCCCCACCCTCTTCGACGCGGGTAACGATCACACCGTCGAGCTGCTCACCGAAGACGCCAGCACGGTGATCAACGCCCTCATCACCTCCGAGGCCCTCTCCACCGACGGGGACGCCTCCGGAGGGACATGCACCATCGACGCTACCGGGGACATCCCGACCCCCGGCGCCGCCAACCAGTGCCAGTGATACTCTCCCGGGAAGAACAGGCCGTCTTCCCTTTCATCCGCTCTTTTTCTCCCAATACACATTCCCATGCAGCACCCCGGTGCCTCACAGGAGGCACCGGGACCCCGCCTTTCTCAGACCAAATATGCTCCTGGACGTAAACCTTTTCAGCTTGCGTGTGCTCCAATGGATGAGAGAATGAGGACCGGTTTCCCCCGGGGACCGGCTGAGACACCACATGACCGAATCACGACCTTCTTCACCCCTGAAGGACCAGCTCGTCGAGCTGGCGCCCATGGCCTACGCCGTGGCCTTCCGCATGATGGGAACGAGGGAGGCGGCGGAGGAAGCCATGCAGACCGCCTATGTCGACGCCCTCAAAGGGCTTGACGGGTTTCGGGGTGACGCGAAGCTGTCCACCTGGTTCACGCGGATCGTGATCAATGCGTGCAACCGGCAGTTCCGTACGCTCCGAAGACTCGACCGGGTCATCATGGGGGTGGATTATGAGCGGGTTCCCGCCGAAGAGACCGGGGATGACAGAGACACCCTCCAGGCCCGCAGGGTACTGCATGCCGTGGAGGGGCTCCCGGACAGACAGCGCGCCGCCGTCGTCCTCAGATACAGCCAGGGTCTTGACCTGGCACAGATCGCCGAGACCATGGGATGCTCCGTGGGCGCCGTGAAGGCCCATCTCTCCAAGGCGGTCCACAAACTCCAAAAGTCGTTGGCCCCTGCGCGAGGAGGGGAGGTAATCCATGAAACCTGATTGTGAACATGCACAGATGCAGCTTCTGGAGCTC
>QKIM01000319.1 GCA_003249585.1 Deltaproteobacteria bacterium | reverse complement strand
TGATCTGGGTAGGGGTCCTCTCGGTCCTCTCCATCTACGGCTGGATCCTCATCTTCACCGCGCTCTCCTCGGTGCTCAGCGACTCCGTCCTGGGGCGCGCATCCATCATCTCGGTGCTGGCGGTGATTACGGTCATGGGCCTCTTCGCCCTGCTCACCAAGGTCGGCCGTGTCATCGAGCGGTACCAGGATCCCCTGGTGGACCGGAGCTACCGCAAGGCCGGCAAGATCGCAGAGATCATGGACGTGAAGAACGTGGTCATGGGGCACACCCACGTGATCCACCAGCGGCCCATCAAGGGCCGTGGGAAGTACATCAACACGGGGACGTGGGTCCTGTTCCCCGGGCCCTGGGACAACCTCCAGGCCCAGGCCAGGCAGTTCACCTTCGCCACCTATCGCGACGGCGTGCTCAGGCTGGAGAAATGGGACCCGGCCCTGAGGGAGTTCGTTCCCCCCATGCTGCTGTCGGACGAGTCTCCCGGATCCCTCATGAAAAGCTAGAGATCACGAAGAATTGAGAAGGAGGGGGAGAAAAGTTGCCGAAAATTCCCCTCCCCGGCATTGACATCAGGCAGGGTGTGATTATCTATTTGCCGTTCCATTCGGGCAGTAACCGCCCGCGGCCCTTCGGGTGCCGAACGGGCTTGAAAATATTACTAACTTCTGGAGGTATCTATGAAAATCCATCCTTTTGAAGAGCGAGTCGTTATTGAAGTGCAGGAGCAGGGCGAGAAGAAGGTCGGCGGCCTGATCATCCCCGACACGGCCAAGGAAAAGCCCCAGGCGGGCATCGTGGTCTCCGTCGGAACGGGCGAAGAGATCCAGAAGATGGTCTCCGAGGGTGACATGGTCATCTTCAACAAATATTCCGGCAGCGAATTCCACATCGACGGCAAGGACTACATCATCCTCGCCAAGGACGATGTCCTCGCCAAGCTGGTCTGAGCACTTCCCCTTTTCCCCCCTTACAGATATCCAATGAACATGGTGGCGATCCCGAGGAACGCCAGAAATCCCAGAGAGTCGGTGACGGCCGTCACCAGGACGCCGCCGCCCATGGCGGGATCCTGCCCAACCGCCTTGAGGAGCAGGGGGACCCCCGAGCCCACGAGCCCGGCGATGGTCATGTTGATGAGCATGGACGAGGCGATGACGAGGCCGAGCACAGGGCTCCCGCGCCAGCCGTAGGCGATGAGCCCGGTCGAGACGCCGATGATGCTCCCGATGAGGATGGCCACCATCACCTGCCGGAAGACGGCCCTGAGCGCCTCGGCCCGTTCCAGTTCCCCCAGGGCCAGGGCGCGGATGGTGACGGCGAGGGACTGGGTCCCGGTGTTTCCGCCGAGGCCGGCTACGATGGGCATGAAGGTGGCGAGGGCCACGACCTGGGCGATGGATTTCTCGAAGAGCCCCACGACGCTGGAGGCCACGAAGGCCGTCAGGAGGTTGACCGCCATCCACGGCAGGCGGCTGCGGACCGAGCGCAGCACGGGGGTCTCCAGGCGATCCTGTTCGGTGACGCCCTGCATGAGGTAGGCCTCGTCCGCCATGGACTCCATGATGGTGTCGATCATGTCGTCGACCATGATGATGCCCACCAGCGCGAAGCTCTCATCCACCACGGGGAGCGAGACGAGATCGTACTTGGTGATGAGCCGCGCGGCCTCCTCCGTGGAGGCGAAGGCGTCGACCACCACCGGGTCCCGGTCCATGATCTCCTCGAGGGGATCCTCGGGCTGGGCCAGGGCGAGGGCGCGGATGGAGATGACCCCCATGAGTTTGTGGGTCTCGTCCATGACGTACAGGGAGTAGATGGGGTCATTGGTGTCCCGCGTGTACTCCCGCAGGCTCTCCAGCGCCTCCCGCGCCGTGGTGGCCTCATAGAATTCGAGGAACCCCGTGTTCATCATGGAGCCCGCCGTGTCGTGGGGGTAGCGCATGATCTCCTCGATCTTCTCGGAGATCATGGAGGGGAGGCGCTCGAGGACCTCGAAGGCGCGGACCCGGTCGACGTGCTCGAGGAGCATGGCGGCGTCGTCGGCCTGGACCTGGGTGAGGATTTTATGCAGCAGGGCGTCGTTGACGCCGCCGAGGATTTCTCGCAGGTTCTTCTCGGGCAACTCGGCCAAGAGCTCGCCGGCCTTGCCGGACAGGTGCAGCGTCGTGAGCACGATCCGCTGCTCCTCCGGCGTCAGTTTGACCATTATTTCACTGAGATCGGCGGCCTTGAGGGTATCGAGGATCTTGCCGAGCGGGCCGATGAGCTGGCGCCGGATCAGTCTGCGGATCATTTCCAGTTTCGTGTTGCTCAGGGTCATGGCGTTCTCCCATCGGGCAAAGTGGTTGCGACCTTGGGTCCATGGGGGGTCATTACCACAAAGAGTACTGCATCCCAAGGGAAGATGTGCTAAGTTGCAATAGGAGCCTTGTGGCGTACATTCCCCTTACCCCGTGCGCAGGCTTCCCGGGGTCGAACATGAAACGTTTCCCACTTATTGCCCTTCTTATGGTCCTGCCCTTCGCTTGTGACGACACCGCCACGAACAACGACAGCAACACCAACAACACAACCACGCTGAACAACGTGAACAACACGGCCAACACGGCGCCAGAGTTCATGGACCACCCGGCGCGGGTCGTCTCCGTCACCGACGGAGACACCTTTCACTGCCGGTACCTCGACGAGACCATCAAGATCCGCCTCAAGGGGGTCAACACCCCCGAGATCGCCCACGACGGCGTAGAAGCCGAGCCCTACGGCGTGGAGGCCATGGAGTTCACCATCGCCCACCTCCCCCAGAGCAGCTGGGTCGGGCTCGAGTTCGATGACGAGCAGTGCGCGACGGCGACCGCGCCGTCCTCCTGCTACGATGTGTACGGGCGTCTCCTCGCCTACGCGCGGACGGATGAGAACCAGGACCTGGGCGCACAACTGCTCATCAACGGGCTGGCCGAGGTGTACACCTCCGCCGACTTCGCCCGCAAGACCCTCTATCTTCAGTACCAGCAGGAAGCCATTGACGCCAGCCGCGGCATCTGGTCCAAGTGATCACCTTTTGGGGCGTTGGGGATCCGTCTGATCGTTCTGACCGCTCCCCTCGAATCCCCCTTCGTAGGTGAGCCCGAGCAGCGCGCCGGAGGCCTCGAACTCGATATCTTCGATGTCGAGGCTGATCACGTCGGAGTCGCTGTTCTCCTCGATGGGGGTCAGCGCCGTGGGGACTGCCGCCCCCGAGCCCGTCGAGCTCGTGCGGCCCCCCTGCCAGGTGATGCTCCCCGAGCGGGTCGTCGACGGCGTGAAGACCTCGTCTGCGGCAAGCTGCTCGATGGAGGGGACCAGCTTGGAATAGATCTGGACGAGATTGCGGCGGGCGATGGTGGAGGTGAGATCCGTTCGGACGGCCTTGTACGCGGCGTCCACCATGGTGGCTGTGCTCTTGCGATCGTGCAAAAGCTCCAAGATGGCGTGCGCCAGGGAGAGGGGGTTCTGCCAGTCGTAGAGACGGGCCAGCTTGCCCTCTCGCGTCATCTCGTTCATGTAGGGGGTGGCCGGCGCCAGGGCCGCGGTCCTGCAGGCCATGTACTCCAGCAGGGAGACGTTGTCTTCCCGGGGGACGATGCCGTAGTACTGCCGTGGCGGGGGCACGAGCCCGAGCCTCGAGCGGGAGATGAGCAGGGGCAGGGAGTCATCGGTCTGATGGCCGAAGAACTTGATGTTCTCCTTGATGTTGAGCTCTTCAATGCGGTTTACCAGCGTCTCCGCGAGATCGTAATCGATCTCTCCGACGATCCCCATGTTGAAGGAGGGCATCTCCCGCACCACGTGGGTGAGGGCCGAGAGCACGAAGCTCGTGTCCGTCCCGAGGGTGAAGGCGTCGGTCCAGATGAGATCGAAGGGGGCCAGCCCTACGGTGCATTCCCAGTCGAAGGTGTTGATGTCCACCCCCTGGCAGACGACCTCGATGGGTTTCTTGTATCCAAGAGCCCGCATGGTCTTCTGGGCCGTCTCGCTGGGGAGCAGGAGGAGATCCGCCAGATCGAGGCTGATCTTTTCCGCTTCGATGAAGCGCTCCACGACCTCGGGGCCCGAATCCAGGGGAAGGTCCACGCCCGGCTCGTAGACGTAGCGCGCGTCGAAGTATTGCTTTTTCTTGGCGATGACGGCGCCCTCCCAGGGGGACCTGAAGTGGATGATGTCGTACTCGTCGCCGTCGAGTTGCCTGGAGAGGGCGCGCTGGAACCCCTCCACCCGCTCGAGATAGCTTCCCGCAACGGGAACCCGCAGCATGCGGTGCTTGCGGATCTTCTGGACATACCCCATGTCCCGTTCGCGGATGGTGAGGAGATCGGCTTCGAAGCGCGGCCCGAGGGCGCGGATGATTTTTCCCAGCATTCGCCCGCTTTTGGTCGGGGAGGGGTAGATACTGAAGCTCGCTATCAGGATGTGGCCGAGTCGCATAAAAGGGATTGTACCCATAAACGAAACGTGATAAAAGCTGAATTCAGCTGTCTGTGTTCCGGGATCAGGGAAGCGGGCGGCTGATGTTCATCAGCCTGTAAGAATCATTGTCGTATTTGTGATTGCACGACGGCAGTCAAGGTGAGTTCAACGACCGACCGTCGGCGGCCTTGAGGTGACAACGGCCTCAGGGACTCGTCCGGCAGGAAAAAGGAGCGTGACCGTGGAAAAATTAGCCGAGTATTTTCTGGAGCACCTCATCCTCGATTTCGAGGGTGCCCTCGATATGGACGAGTTGCAGAAGCTCGTGGGAGATACCCCCGAGGGTGCCCAACTCCTGCACGTGATCAAGGATGACGATGGGCTGGAGGAATTCATCCTCGCCATGACCGACGGGCTCCGGGAACATATCACCTCGGGCATCAACCGCGAAATCCTCTCCCGCGAATTCATCGAATACTCCCAGCAGTAATCTCTCTACAGTAATCTCTCTGCACTCATCACACATCACCGGCCCTGTCCGGGGGGACGACCAGGTGGTTGGCCAGCACAAGCGCCAGCGCCACGAGCAGGTTGATCCCGAGCAGAACGAGAAGGGGGAGGCGTCCCGTGACCCTGTTGACGGCCAGGAGGGTGCACGTCACGGCGGCGGCACCGGATACCAGATAGGCAAAGTGGAAGTCGGTCCCGCGGAGGGCCGCGAGGAGCAGGCCGGCGCCGTGGAACCCTGCCCCGAGGGCCAGGGGAAGCGGGAGCATGTGCGCGAAGATGCTGCGCCAGTCGAAGGGAGGGGGGCGGTCGGGGAGGAAGGGATCCGGCGGTGGAGCCTTGACCGGGGCCAGGAGCCAGTGGCACAGGAGCAGCGCGATGACGGTCACGAGCGTGATGATGACCATGCGCCTGGGCGCTTCGGCGATCAACAGGGTCGTCAGCCCCTGGGTGGTGATGAGGGCGATCCAGCCCAGGGAGAAGGCCAGGGGGAAGAGCGTCC
>QKIM01000495.1 GCA_003249585.1 Deltaproteobacteria bacterium | reverse complement strand
GGGAGAAGCGGTACATCACCAAGCCGGCGCACCGGTTCAATCCCCAGGGCGATCCCGACGCCACC
Source organism: Deltaproteobacteria bacterium (assembly GCA_003249585.1). GTDB lineage: Bacteria > Myxococcota_A > Polyangia > HGW-17 > HGW-17 > SZUA-580. The sequence goes on along the minus strand of QKIM01000495.1, from coordinate 5,402 downwards.
GTGTCCCTGGTAAAGGAGCTGGCAAAGGAATACCGGATGCAGACCCGAACCCAGGCCTATCTCGTGGGAGATCGCCCGTACATGAGGCTCGGCATCGTCCGCGAGCAGTTCTGGTTCTTCCGTACGAAGCCCCCGCGCACTTCAAAGCGCAGGGCGGACGAGACGCAGCGCTTCTCTCTCAAACTCTCCCGGTACCGCAGCGCGGGGTTCGCCCTGCGCGCCTTCGAGGCCCTCGAGTCCCGGTACCGGCGCGAAAAGGATCTCGAGATGAAGGGAGACGTGAGCTTCACGCTCCTGACGGACGAGACCCTCCTCACACTCCAGTCCGACTGCCTCATGGGGAAGAGACTCACGGCGGTCTTCGACCGGCTGAGACACACCGTTCTGGGGGGCCGGCCCCTGGAGCCCGGCAGCCTCCTGCGGCACCACTGTGGCGGTGGCCACACCCGGGAGTGACGCCCCACCTTCTTCTGGCATTTTCCGACGCCACCTGCTACAACGGGAGTGAACCACAGAAAGGAAAGCCAAACCATGAAACTTCTCCTCTCCCTCGCGACCATCGCCCTCTTCAGTTTCGTGTCCCTCTCTCCCGTTCCCGGCGGACGCAGACCATCGCTGAGCAAGAAGCAGCTGTTCGGCATGGAGCTCTCCCGGTGCGCCGAGGCACAGGCCAAGGGAAAACCTGGCAAATGCCAGCTCTACGGAAAGATCAAGTATGTCACTTCCTTCCCGGACGTGAAGGTCAAGGTCGTGGACTCCTTCCCCGACATCAAGGTGAAGATCGTCTCCTCCTTCCCGGATAAACCCGGGCTCTGGAAGATCGTCGACTCCTTCCCCGACTACAAGGTCCAGAAGGTCTCCTCCTTCCCCGATTACAAGATCAAGTTCGTCTCTTCCTTCCCCGGCTGCCGATAGGCGACGTCAGAATTTCCCCTTCCTGAGCCGCTCCCTGGGAACCGTCGCCTCATACGGGTATCCCCGGGCGACCCAGAACCCCTCCACCTGCTCGTCCGTGAACTCGATGGTCTCGACATACTTGGCGCTCTTATAGGCCAGGAGGCCGGGGACCACCAGGCGCAGGGGGAAACCGCGCTTGAGGGGCAGGGTGTTTCCCCCGACTCCGTAAGCCAGCAGTGTCCGGGGGTCCAGAGCCTGCTCCAGGGGCAGCGACTCGTTGTACTTCCCGCCGATGGTGTGGAAGGTGACGTACCGCTGGGTGGGCGTGAAGCCCATGTCCTCGAGGATGGCCGAGAGGTGCACGCCGTTCCAGGGGATGTCGTGGACGGACCACCCCTCCACGCAGTGAAAGTCCACCAGCATGTCCGTGCGGGGCAGCGCGACGAGCTCGGCGAAGGTGTAGGTCTTTTGGGCGCGCCTCCCTCTCTGCCCGACCTTGAGGGTCCAGCCGGAGAGGATCTCCTCCAGGTCCTGCTGGTCGACGGTCCGGACCCGCCACTGAATCTCCTTGCTGATGAGGTTTCGGCCGGGCGAAAAGGGGTATTCCATGGCGCCTCCCGTGCGGGTTGTGGGAGCGCCGGTGCTCCCCGTCGTGGTGTCACAGGACGCGGCGAACAGCCCCAGGGACGCGACGGCGCCAGCGCCCAGCCATTTCAGAAATTCCCGCCGTTCGTGATCCGAAGACATGACCATACCCTCCTGGAGTTATTATAGGATAAAGAACTCCTGTTTCCAGTTATTTTTCCCCTGCTGGAGGTTCCCGTGGCGGGATGTCTGAAAACCGGCGGTCAGCCGATGTTGGGGATGGGGATGCAGCACCCGGTGGCGCAGTAGAAGCCGGACTCACACTCGGCGGTGACGGTGCAGGGCTGCTGCTCGTCGGGGCAGACGGTCTCGCCCGTGCACTCGGGGGGGAGATCCTCTTCGGTCATGCCGGGGCAGAGGATGCAGCCCGCGGGGTCGCAGGGGGCGCCGCACTCTTCCTGTGGCGTGCAGCGGGGGCAGGCCAAGGGGTCGGAGATGGTGTCCTGGGTGCACTCGGGAGAGATGCGGGGGCTCCCGATGAAGATGTCGTAGCAGTCGGAACCTTCGCAGATGGTGCAGCAGCCGAAGCAGTCACAGCCGGGGACCACGAAGGGATCGCAGTTGTCGACACAGTCCTGGGTCACCGCCGTTTCGCAGGACGCGGGATCGTAGGTCCCCTGGTACTCCGTGGGGCACTCGTCGAGGATGCAGCAGATGTGGACGTTGCAGCCGTCGTCGCCGCCGCCGGAGTTGCCGTCGAACCAGCAGTCCTGGTAGGTGGTGTTGGTGTCGTCGCCGGGGATGTCCGTGGAGAAGCTCCCCTCGAGGCGGTCGTCCGAAGAGATGCAGCCGGGGTCCATGCCGTCGATGAGCCCGTCGCCGTCGTTGTCGATGCAGTCGGAGCACTCGTAGCCGCTGGGATCGGGGACACACGTGGTCGTGGTGTTGTTGGTGTTGTTCGTGTTGTTGGAGTTGTTCGTGGTCGTGGTGTTGTTCGTGTTGTTGGAGTTGTTCGTGGTCGTGGTGTTGTTCGTGTTGCTCGTGTTGTTCACGTTGCTCGTGTTGTTCACGTTGCTCGTGTTGTTCACGTTGCTCGTGTTGTTCACGTTGCTCGTGTTGTTCGAGCTGTCCGCCCCATCGTCGCAGGCAGCGAGGGTGAACACAATCAAAGAAAGCATAGACAGGGTAATAAGGGTTCTCATGTTGGTGGTCTCCTCCGGAAGTATCAACAATGGACTATAGCACACCTTTCCCCCCGGACAATCCCTTTCTTTCCGAAATCATACAGTTGACACTCAGCGGGCGCCACCCGCCGTGCCCCTCTGGCGGGTGGAGAGCAGGACGATGTCCCGCAGCTGCTCGGCATTCCTGGCGTCCAGCCACCGGGCCTCGAACCCTTCCTCCTGAACGATCTGGGCGATGTTCATGAGGGCGCGCAGGTGGAAATTCCGCTCATCCATGGAGCCGGCCAGAACGAAGACGGTGTGCACGGGGGGCGCCAGCTCCGAGAAGACGACCCCCTCTTTGGACCGGACCAGCACAACGTGGAAGGAGCCCTCCCCGCCGATGATGATGTGGGGGATGGCGAGCCCGGGCGCGACGACCGTCGAAGAGACGCGCTCCCGTTCGAGGAACGCCTCCACCAGGGTCGTCTCATCCTCCCGGATGCGGCTGGAGAGCTCCGCGGAGACACGCTGGAACAGCTCCCGGGCAGAGATGCTGCCATGGACATCGAGGATGACACCGTCGCGGACCAGATGGTCGAACCGGTCGAACTCCACGGAATCTCGCTCCAGAGAGATGCTGCGGAGCTCGTTCTCGATGTGGAAACGGTCGAAGTGATGGGAGGTGATCTTCTTCACGAGGTAGATGAGGGCGGAGCCGTTGTCGATGCGGTGCTGTACGTACAGGAGGTACCAGGCCAGGGCGAAGAGGATGAACCCGCCGGTGAAGAGCACGGGGATGGTCCCCATCTCCACGATGAGGAAGCCGTAGACGGTGATGGCCGCCACCTGGATCCAGGGAAACAGGGGCGACCTGAAGGCAGGGCGATAGCCCTCGATGCGGCTGGTCCGCATGATGATCACGGACAGGTTCACCAGGCCAAACATGAGGATCATCATGGTGGAGGCGCTCTTGACGAGATCCTCGATGGAGAAGGCGAGCAGCACCGAGATGATGAACCCGGACGTCACGAGGATGCCTCTGTCCGGCGTCCCGCGGGAGGGATTGGTGTGCGAGAGCCAGCGGGGAAGGAGCCCGTCGCGGGACATGGCCAGCGGGGATCTGGACGCCGCCATGATCCCGGCGTTGCCCGTGGTGGCGAAGGCCAGACCCGCTGCACCGAGAACCAGGTAGGCGCCGAAGGAGCCGAGGGTGTTCCTCGCGCCCAGCCCGATGGGGGTGAGGGACCCGGCCAGCTCCTGGGCCCCCACGGTGCCCACGGTCACGTAGACCACCAGCAGATAGGCGAGGCTGATGGTGATGTAGGCGAGGAACATGGCCAGGGGGATGTTTCGCCCCGGGTCACGCGCCTCCTCGGCCACGGCCGTCACCTTGGTGAGCCCGCCGTAGGAGACGAAGACCATCCCCGCCACGGCGAAGACGGCCTGCCACCCGTGGGGCGCGAAGGGCTCGAACTGCCGCACCTGCACCCGGGGCAGGCCCGCGACCACCACCACCCCGAGGATGGCGATGAGCGCCATCACCAGGACCACCTGGAGGACCCCGGAGTGTTTGACGGAGATCAGGTTCACCACCATGAACAGGAGCGTGGCCCCGACGGCGACCAGCTTGATGCCCAGCACCCCGTGTTCGGGAAAGAAGAGATAGTAGATGCCCCCGATACCCACCATGGCGAAAGCGGTCTTGAGGGCCACCGCCATCCAGTCCAGAAATCCGGCGATAGTCCCGAAGAGGGGGCCGAGGGATCGCTCGACAAAGAAATAGTTCCCCCCCGAGCGGGGCATGGCCGTGACGAGCTCCGCCTTGGAGAGCATGGCGGGGATCATGAGCAGCGCGGCGATGAGGTAGGAGACCAGCATGGCCGGACCGGCGACGGCGAAGGCCAGCCCCGGCAGGACGAACAGCCCCGAACTGATCATGGCCCCCGCGGCGACGCTGTACAGCTCGAGCGCCGACAGCGAGCGTTTCATGGTGGTGGTATTGGGTCCCATGCCTTTAAGAAAGCCTATCCCGGGATGTATTGCAACTGCAATCCACCCGCACATCACGGCGATGGCGCCCCCAAACCCTCCGGGACATCACCGCGGCGAAGGGCCGGGTGCCCACTTTTTCCGTTTGGGGTCCGGGTTTTCGTCTATAGTGTGGACACCGGGAGGTCTCTTCATGCGACAGTTCACCTTCTCCTTCCTCGCGCTGCTCTGGTTCGCCTGCAGCTCGGGCTCCTCGTCGGAGGATCCCTATTTCCACGGGGATCCTGAACCCGTGGACCCCGCCTGCGCGTCTGTCCGTCTCACGGCCTACACCGCCTCCAGCGGGGGGTGGTGCGAGTTCGACCGCACCAGCGAGGTCCTGCCCGACTTCGTGCGTCAGGGGCTGACCCTGGCCATCGCCGAGCCATGGAACGGCGGTTCCTACGGGGGAGAGCCTGGTGAGGCCTGCGGCGAGTGCTGGGAGATCGACTCCATCTACGGGACCGAGACCGTCATGGTCCATGATCTGTGCCCCATCGAGGGGAATCCCCTGTGCAGCGGCTGGCACTTCCACTTCGATCTCTCCACCGAGTCCGCCGAGGCCCTGGGTGGCGGCGGGCTGGACGCCGCCGTGGCCCGTCGGGTCCCCTGTCCGGTGCAGGGGAACATCCACGCGCAGATCAACGACTGGAACCAGTGGGGATATGTGCGGGCAGCCTTCATCAACCACACCGTCCCCATCCGGGCGGCGGAGATCGCCTTCAC
>QKIM01000580.1 GCA_003249585.1 Deltaproteobacteria bacterium | reverse complement strand
ACCGGTGGCTGTAGAGGGCATAAAGAAACGCGAGCCCGAAGAAGACTCCGACGATGTGGGCGGTGAACCACACCTCCCCCCGGACCGCAGAGTAGAAGTGGGCTGTGCCGAAGAGGAAGAGGAGCACCAGGGAGAGCAGCTCGCCACGGCTGCGCCTGAGCAGGCCGTTCTTTCGAAGTTTCAGCAAAAGGAGCCACAGGAGCACGCCGCTGCCCGAGGCGAAGAGGATGGTGAACAGGACATCGTTGAATGCCGTGCCCCACACCGCGACGAAGGGCAGCATCAGGACCGCAGGAGCCGGGGGAAAGGAGACGTACCACTGCTGTTTCCGCTTCACTATTTTGGATGGAGCGACGGTCTCGAAGGTTCCATCGGTCCTGCGGAAGACCCCCTTGCCCCGTGTATGCCAGTAGGAGCCCCTGATCTTCCGCCCGTCCCGGAGTGTGAGCGTGGTCACCAGAGCCCAGTCGTTGCCGTGGGGGGGTGTGCGGCCGAGGTCCATGCGACCCTCCAGCCAGGCACGTGCCTGCCAGGCGAAGTGATTGTTGGAGGAGGCAGCCCCTGTGCGCTCCCACGAGACCAGAAGGTGCACCGCCAGGGCGACGAGAAAGAGGATCAGGGCCACGACCCCGTCGGGGGTCCGCCCGAAGAGTTTGGAGATTCGGGAGTCAGACCACATGCTTCAGGTGCAGCTCGTCCCGGCGGGGATGGACGCCGATCACCTGGATTTGTACCACATCCCCCGCGGCAAGTCTTCCTCCAATTGTGAGGGCGCAGCGCAGGGCGAGGGCGGGGAGGTAGGCCGTCACGTGTCCTCTGCCGTCGGGATCCGAGAGCAGGATGGCGTCGAACTGTTCCCCCACCCGTGCTTCCAGCCAGACCAGCTGCCAGTAGCGGACACGGGCACGTTCGAGACGTGCCGCCTCAGCAGTGACCACCTCCTGGTGCCCCATGATCTCCACCAGGAGCTCCGGTGAGAAGGGAGGGGGCTCCTGGGCGAGGTGGGCCTTGATCTGGTGGTGGGCGAGCAGGTCAGCGTAGCGCCGAAGGGGAGAGCTGGCCTGCACATACGCGGGCACCCCAAGGGAGGAGTGAGGCGAAGGGATGGTGGATTTTTCGGCCTTCTTGAGCGTCCGCAGGACGGCCCAGGCGCGGGCGAGGGTGTCCGTGGGGCCCGGGGGCTCGTCGGGAGGAGGCTGGGTCTGGTAGATGACCGGCAGAGCGTTGCGAATCGCGTAGTTGGCCGCGATGGTGTTGGCCAGGATCATGCATTCCCGGACAATGCGGCGCGCGGGGGTGGTGGGATCGAGGATAGTGATGGTGGGGACGTCCTCGACGATGCGAATCCTGGCCTCGGGGAAGGGGAAGTCCATGCCTCCCGCGGCCCGGCGCCTGGCCTCCAGGAGGTCTGTCGCGGCAGCCAGGGTGCGCACCGCCTCGAGGACCCCGGGCGAGTCCGTGCCGCTGCCCGAGAGGATCGTGTCCACCTCTTGGTAGCTCATGCGCCGATCCACGCAGACCGTGGCGGGCTCGATGCGATCCTCGAGGAGGGCTCCGTCGGAGGCGATCCGCGCGGTGAACAGGAGGCCCCGTCGCGGCACCCCTTCCGAGAGGCTGAGCAGATCGCAGGAGATCTCTTCGGGGAGCATGTGCATGGTCCCGTCGGGGCGGTAGATGGAGGTGGCCCGGGTGCGGGCGGCGAGGTCCAAGGGACTGCCCGGCTGGATCACCGACGCGGGATCGGCGATGCAGACAGTGAGCTCCCACCCGTCCTCCAGGGTGCGCACCGTCAGGGCGTCGTCCACATCGCGGGTGGACTCGTCATCGACGGTGATCAGGGGCAGCGGGAAGGCGGCGGGAGTCTCACAGGCAGGCTCCGGCAGGGGAGGAAGGTCCATGGGGACGGCCGGTGGAGCCATCCGGAGAAGATCCAGATCCTCGTGAAGCGAGAAGATCCCCAGTCGGAAGAGCAGCCCGAAGGCCCCGAACCCGATGGGGGTCGAAGCGATCCGGTGTTCTTTGCACAGGGTGCGCACCGCCTCGGGGAAGAAGGGGTTGCCCTGGTACTCGTCGCCTCGAAGGGCGACCTCCCTGAGCTGTCCGAGGAAGGATTCCCAGGTACGTCGGTCCAGGGGATCTGTGCCCGAGAGGGCGCTCCCAACGTGGGCCAGGAAGGCTGCGCGGGTCTCCTCGGTCCGGCGCTGCTTGTTCAGTTGCTCGAGGCGCTCAGCGACCAGGCGCTCGCTCTTCGCTTCCCAGGTCTCCCCCTTGCGCTTGAACCAGATGGAGTCGCCCCAGAGGGCAGTGTAGAGCCCCAGGACCTCACGGTTGGAGGGGTTTCCGTAGAGCAGCTCCAGCAGATCATCGAAGGGGATGGGGGCGCCTTCCTCCCGCACCAGCTCCCACAGGGAGGCGAGGTCCGGGCTCAGCGCGCCGGCATCGGAGGACAGCCGCTCCAGGGCGGCCCCCGCGGCCTCACGGGTGCCCCCGATGCGGTGGGGGAGCTCCAGGAGGATCTTCCCGGCGGGCATCGCCCGGGTGGCCCCACGTGGATCGACGATCTCCACGCGTCCTTTGCGGTCCGGCGCGCCGGCGATGAGACCGATCCGCGGCGAACCGCCGTCTTCATAGACTGCTATTTTGTGTTCAGACAAGGGAGTTCGGATTCCTTGGGGGGAGCTTCAAAGACAGGGCGAGAGCTTACTTCCTCACGAAGGTCTTCTCGCGGATGCGGGCAGCACGGCCGCGGAGTTGACGGAGATAGTAGAGCTTGGCCCGGCGCACGCGTCCGCGCATGCCGACTTCGATCTTCTCGATAATGGGAGAGTGGAAGGGGAAGATCCTCTCGACGCCCGTACCGTAGGAAACCTTGCGTACCGTGAAGGTGGAGCGGTTTCCGCCTTTTCTCATGCGGATACAGACACCCTCGAAGACCTGGACTCTCTCACGGTTGCCTTCTTTGACCTTGGCGTGCACTCTGATGGTGTCACCGACCCTAAATGCGGGGTGATCGTCACGTAACTGTTTCTCTTCAATGTCTCTGATAATGGGGTGAACGCTCGACATGTTCAATGCTCCTGAAAAAAATTTGGTGCCGGGGCTTAGGCCCGATCACTCTCAGCTATGGGAGTATTAGTAAAAATTTGATGTTTGTCCAGTAGTTTTTTGCGCGACGGGCCTCAGGGGAGGCAGACCCCATAGGTCGCGCTGCCCATGGCGTCGTAACAGATGAGCTCACATTCGCCCACTCCGCTGAGGTGGCACAGCTTTTTACACTTTTTGGACCCGAAGAAGTCGTTGACGCACACGAGCCCCGGCGAACATTCGGGCGTGTCGGTGCAGGAATCGTCCTGTGCCGCAGTTCCCGGAGGGTCGACGCAGTACCCTGCGTCCTGGGAGGTGCTGTAGTAGCAGGCCTCATTGGAGCCGGGGATGAGGGAACACCCGAAGTTGGAGGCCGGATCGCATTCGAGGCCCAGAAGGCAGGTCGGGTAGTAGGTGCAGTCCGAGTCGTCGCAGTCGATGTCGCCGTCGCCGTCGTCGTCCACGGCGTTGTTGCAGTCTTCGGAGCCAATGGAGCAGGCGGCGTCGCCGAAGCAGTCCAGGTCGATGCAGTCGGTGAAGCCGTCGCCGTCGTCGTCGATGCCGTTGTCACAGATCTCGGGGATCTGGCATTCGACCGCCTCGAAACAGTCCTGGTCGTCGCAGTCGGTGAAGCCGTCGCCGTCGTCGTCGGTGCCGTTGTCGCACACCTCTGCGGGCGTGCCGCAGGCGGAGCTGCCCGCGCACAGGACGTCATCGCAGTCGGTGTGACCGTCGCCGTTGTCGTCGAGGCCGTTGTTGCAGATCTCCTCGGGGAGGTTGCAGGAGGCGTCGCCAATGCAGTCCTGATCGGCACAGTCCACGAAGCCGTCGCCGTCGTCGTCGATGCCGTTGTCACAGTCCTCCAGGTGGCAGGAATAGTGGTCGGCGCAGGCAGGATCCTCGCAGTCCTCGAGGCCGTCGCCGTTGTCGTCAAGGCCGTTGTCGCAGATCTCGGCGGTGGCGTTGCATCCGGCCGCGTCGAGGCAGTCCTGGTCGTCACAGTCCACGAACCCGTCGCCGTCGTCATCGATCCCGTTGTCGCAGATCTCCATATTGCACAGGATATGATCGGAGCACTCGGGATCCTGGCAGTCAATGAGATCATTGCCGTTATCGTCGATCTCATTCCCGCAGATCTCGCGGACCTGGGTACCACTCTCTTCGGGGGAATTGCATCCGGAGAGCGCAACGATCAGGATGACGCCGAGGAAAAAAACGTGTGTTCTCATGGGAGACCTCCGTCCCTTTTATTAGCACGTATCCGTGCAGCAGGCATGGAAAAAGCGGTGTGATCAGCGTGGAGTGTGGGTCCGCACGAAATCCAGGTGCTCGCGCCCCGCCAGGAAGGCCAGGAGGTGCTCCCGGCGGCCGGCCTGTGCTCCGGGCAGCCCGTGGAGCCACTTCAGGGGAGTCAGTCGACCTCCCTCCAGGAGGGAGATGCGGTCGGCGGCGAAGGTCAGTCCCATGGACAGCTCGTGGAGCGACGTCTCTGTGATGTCACGGATCTCCAGGATGGAGCTCTTGAGGAGCGGCTCGTGACCGGTCGTGAGGCTGCGTACCGCGGGGAGCCACACGGAGACGGCGGAGGGGTCGGAGAAGGTCGGCGGATTTCCAGGGAGCAGGTGCTGTCGCAGTGCCTCGAGGAGCGCGCCTGTCTGAACCTCGGTGAGGATCGTGAGCAGGGAGAGCCCTCGACGGTGCAGGGAACACGGGCCTGCCAGCAGCACCTTCCATATCGCAGGATCGGCGTGCATGGAGCCGAGGCGGGGGACCAGCAGGGTCGGCTGCTCCGTGGGGAGGATGGCGACAGAGGGTTGTTCCCACTGGGCGAACCCGAGGTCGAGGCCCATCTCCTGGACGGCCTGGGCGAGGGGAGGCCATGGCGTGAATGCCGTGATGCCTGCCGGGGCGAGATCCTGCGTCAGCCGACGCCCAAGCACCTGGGGGATCCGATCCCTCAGCAGGCTGAAGATGGTGAGGAGGGCCTGGTCCACTTCCCTGGGGAAGGGGTAGGGGCCGAAGGCCAGGGTCGGATACTCTTCCATGCTGAGGATGGGCATGTGGGGAGGCAGGGGCAGCTCCTCCGCCGCGACGCCCAGATCGGCGGCGGCTCCGGCCACGAAGGCCGCCGCGGCCTGCTCCTCCTTGAACGAGAGCAGGTGGGCGATGCGCGCGAGACTCTGGGGGGCTCCCGATGCGCTCAGGGTGCGGCGCTCCTCCTCGAGCATCCGGTCCATGGTGATGTTTCGCCGGGGGATGTCGCCCGTGCGTGTATAGAACGCGGCCAGCTGTCCAGCCAGCTCCATGTCGCGCGGGACCAGATGGGAGGCCCGCTCGTGGTGCTCGCGAATCCTGCGGGTGTCACCCTTGGCTTCTTCCAGAAGCCGGGC
>QKIM01000662.1 GCA_003249585.1 Deltaproteobacteria bacterium | reverse complement strand
ACGACGATTCCTCCTCCAACGGCACCACTGAGGTGTGCAACAACGGCCTCGATGACGACGGCGACGGCTTTGTGGACTGCAACGACAATGACTGCGCCAGCGAGTGCGAGTACAGCGAGATCTGCGACAACAGCATTGACGATGATGAGGACGGATACGTGGACTGCGATGATCAGGACTGCTTCAATCACCAGGCCTGCAACACCACCGCGGCCGAGATCTGTGACAATGGCCTCGACGACGATGGTGACGGCAAGATCGACTGTGCCGACTCCGACTGCTACGGAGTCGCTGCCTGTATCGTCGTGGAGATCTGCGACAACGGGCAGGACGACGATGGCGACGGCTTCGCCGACTGTGACGACACTGACTGCGCCACCGAGTGTGATTTCCAGGAGATTTGCGACAACGGTGAGGATGATGACGGTGACGGCTATACCGATTGCGAAGATCAGGACTGCCTGTCCCATCAGAGCTGCAACCCCCCTCTCCCCGAGATCTGTAACGACGGACTGGACAACGATGCCGACGGCCTCTACGACTGTGAGGACGACGACTGCATCGCGGATCCCACCTGCCTCGTCGAAACTGAGATCTGCAACGACGGCATCGATAATGACCTTGACGGTTTTGTAGACTGCGAGGACGTCGACTGTTTTGACTCCCCCGCCTGCCAGACCGGCAGCGAGAACTGCACCAACCAGATGGACGATGACGGCGACGGCCTTGTGGACTGCGAAGACGACGACTGCTTCGACAACATCGCCTGCATGATCGTCGAGCCTGAGATCTGCGACGACTTCATGGATAATGACGGTGACGGCCTCGTGGACTGCGAAGACGACGACTGCGCCGCCGACCCCGTCTGCACGGGTGGCGAGATCTGCGACAACAACTGGGATGACGACGCCGACGGGCTCACGGACTGCGAAGATCCCGAGTGCGCAAGCGACCCCATCTGCTTCACCTGCGACCCCATAGCCGACACGGGCTGCACCGTCGCCACGGAGCATTGCTACGTTCTCATGAGCCAGGGCAACACGTCCTTCGAGTGCGCCGTCGAGGGCACCGTCGCCATCGGCGACAGCTGCACCGACTCCACCGAGTGTGTGGCCGGCGGGACCTGCCGCCGCCCCTCTGGCGCTACCGCCACCGTCTGCCTCCAGGTATGCACCCTCGGCTCCACCGACGAGTGTGCCACCGGGTCCTGTGTGCAGAGCTTCAACTATGAGTTCGGTACCTGCCAGTAGACCGCTCCTGTCCTCTCTCTGAATCCAGCAATTGGGATGATGAATACCGAAAAAGGGGTTGATTCTTTTCTGTCGGTCAGGCATGGTTTCGACAGGGGGGCCGGTCAGGCACCGGCCCTCCGCAGCTCCCCCCGTGGGGAGCGGAAAGGACGCAAACCATGAAACCCGTCTTCTCAGCCGACGAAGTGTTCGAAGTCGCGGAGGCCATCGAGGCCCAGGGCGCGAAATTCTACCGCAGTGCCGCCGAGCAGGTGCAGGACCCAGAGGTGCAGAACATGCTCATTGAGCTGGCTCTCATGGAGGATGTGCACGAGGTGAACTTCAAGGAGATGCGCGAGCAGCTCTCCGACCTGGAGCGGCACCATCCCGAGCCGGATCCGGGACATCAGATACATGCATACCTGAAGGCCATGGCCGACCTGAACGGGACGGAGGGACGCCTCTCCGTGGACCGTCCGCTCACGGGGGAAGAGTCTGTCCCGGAGCTGCTGCAGATCGCCCTGGATTCCGAGAAGGACTCCATCGTCTTCTACCTCAACCTCAAGGATTATGTCCCCTTCTCGCGGGGCAAGCAGCGTATCGACGACATCATAGCTGAAGAGCTCTCCCACGTCACCATCCTCGTCGAGGCGCTCAAGCTCTACGCCTGACTTCCATCCCGTGGGCACCCGCCTCGGGTGTTGCCAAAGGCTCGGTGCACTCTCCATTGACGCAGGGGCCGGCCCGGGGTAGGAAGGGCGCCATGCACACCGTCACCCCCGGGATCCACGAAATCCTCAAGTCCGTTTTTGGCTACAGCTCCTTCAGGGGGCCGCAGCAGGAGGTGGTGCAGACCCTCATCGAGGGCCAGGATGCGCTGGTGCTCATGCCCACGGGGGGCGGCAAGTCCCTGTGTTTCCAAATCCCCGCGCTGATCCGGCCGGGAGTGGCCGTGGTGGTCTCTCCCCTCATCTCGCTGATGAAGGATCAGGTGGACGCCCTCAGGGAGAACGGCGTCCGTGCGGCCTGCCTCAACTCCTCCCTGGAAATGGCCGAGCGGGCGAGGGTCCACGGAGCGCTGCGCGAGGGCACCCTGGATCTCCTGTACGTGGCGCCCGAGCGGCTCATGATGCCCGAGTTTCTGGCGTCGCTCGACGGCCTGCGGATTGCGCTCTTCGCCATCGACGAGGCCCACTGCGTCTCCCAGTGGGGACACGACTTCAGGCCCGAATATGTCGCCCTCGGTGAGCTGCGGGGGCGCTTCCCAGGCGTCCCCATGGCCGCCTTCACCGCCACGGCGGATTCCCACACCCGGGAGGACATCGTCGAGCGGCTCCACCTTGAGGGCGCCCGTCGCTTCATCTCCTCCTTCGATCGCCCCAACATCCGCTACCTGGTCGCCGACAAGAAGCACCCGAAACGGCAACTCCAGCTCTTTCTGCGGCGCTTCCCGCGGGAGTCGGGGATCGTCTACTGCCTGTCGCGCAAGCGTGTGGAGGCCGTCCGGGACGATCTGGTCCGCCAGGGCATCGACGCCATGGCCTACCACGCCGGGCTCCCCGCCGAGGAGCGCTCCCGCGTGCAGGAGCGGTTCACCAATGACGACACGCGCGTCATCGTGGCCACCGTTGCCTTTGGCATGGGCATCGACAAGCCCAACGTGCGGTTCGTCGTCCACTACGACATTCCACACAACATCGAGAGCTACTACCAGGAGACGGGACGCGTCGGTCGGGACGGCCTCCCCTCCGAGGCGCTGCTGCTCTTCGGGTACCAGGACGTGGCCATCGCCCGCATGCTCATCGAGCAGAGCGAGAACCCGGAGCAGGTGCGCATCAAGCTCCACAAGCTGGGCACCATGGTCGCCTTCGCGGAGCCGCTCGGGTGCCGAAGACGTGCGCTGCTGGCCTATTTCGGAGAGTACAGGGGAGAGGACTGCGGGAACTGCGACGTCTGCCTGGATCCCCCGGTGACCGAGCCCGCCACCGAGGAGGCGCGCAAGGCGCTGTCCGCCGTCTACCGCCTCAGGGAGGGATTCGGCCTCAACCACGTCGTGGACGTGCTGCGGGGAGCCGAGAACAGGCGCATCCACGAGCTGGGGCACGATGGGCTCTCGGTATACGGGATCGGGAAGGATCGCTCACGGGATTACTGGATCGCCCTGATCCGCCAGCTCATCCACCACGGCCTGGTGGTGCAGGACGTGGGCGCCTGGTCGGTCCTGCGGCTCACGGAGTCGTCCCGGCCGCTGCTCCGTGGCGAGGTGGACTTCTCGGTGGTGCGGCGTCAGGAGGTGGAGGCCACGCGACCCCGTCGCAGCAGAAAGTCCCGGGATGTGCCCGAGGACGACGGGCTTTTCGAGCGTCTGCGCCGGGTCCGCAAGCAGCTGGCGGACAAGCAGCGCCGCCCCCCCTTCGTCATCTTCTCAGACGCGACGCTGGTCGAGATGGTCCGGTTCCTTCCACAGGACGAGGCGGCTTTCCTGGCTATCAGCGGCGTAGGGCTCTCCAAGCTCAAGCGCTACGGCAAGCATTTCCTTCCCGTCATCAGGGAGCATGTCGGGGAGCGTGAGGGCTGAAGGGCTCAGTGCGGCCGCATCGGTTTGTCCGAAGAAGAGCTGACGCGGGGGCGTCTTGACGGTATACTGCGCGCAGACGGCACCAGTCCGGGAGGTACACCATGAGACAGATCCTGCTTCTCTTCGCCACGATCGTCCTGTTCGTGGCCTGTGACGACGGTTCCGATGGCGGCGGGAACTCGTCCAACGTGAACAACACGAGCAACGTCAACAACGAGAACAACACCGGCAACGTGAACAATGTCGTCAACGTGAACAATGCAACTGCTGAAGTATGTGACAACGGCATGGACGACGATGGGGACGGCGACGTGGACTGCGCGGATACGGACTGCCTGACGGCACCGGCCTGTGATCGGTGGCTCTACGTCGAGGGCAACGCCATCAGGCGTGCTGACGGCTCCCGCTGGGTGGGGCACGGTGCGAACCTCCATGACACCCGATCTTGCAACCGCTGTGCTTGGAACACTCCGGTCCCCGAAGAGGTCATGCGCCGGGCCGACGCTCTCGTGGAGGACTGGGGCGCGGACTTCATCAGGCTCCTGCTCGAGGCCTACCCGTCGGGAGACGGGAGGGTGAGCTGGCAGACGGCAATGGACGATCCCGATTATCTGGCGGACATGATCGCGATCGTCGAACACATCGGCCAGCACCCCGGGGTTTACGTATTGATCAGCCTGTGGATCGACCCATCCTTCGATGATCTGGGGTGGCCCGCGGACGCGACCGTGGAGCTGTGGCGTCTTCTGGTCCAGCAGTTCGCCCAGTACCCCCACGTGCTCTTCGGGGTGGTCAACGAACCCCAATCCAACTTCGACGGCAGTCTCGACGCCGACTGCCACGCCGCCATGTCGGCGGTGGTGGAGGCCATCCGCGAGGAGGAGGAGCTCGCGGGCTCTCCCTACCATCTCGTGGCGGTCCAGGGGACCCGGGGCTGGGGACGCACGCTGGACTACTATGTGACCAACCCCGTCACCGTCCGCGACGGCGACAATGTGGTGTACG
Source organism: Deltaproteobacteria bacterium (assembly GCA_003249585.1). GTDB lineage: Bacteria > Myxococcota_A > Polyangia > HGW-17 > HGW-17 > SZUA-580. Next base: position 668 of record QKIM01000662.1, on the reverse strand, counting down.
AGACCCATGTGTACAACCCCGAGAGCGACTTCGAGTCCCAGTTCGTCGTGCCCTCGGCCACCCTCCCGGTGATCATCGGCGAATTCGGACCGGCCGACGGGTACATGACCATGGATGACTGCTCAGCGCTCATGGTACGGGCCGAGGAGCTCCACCTGCCCTGGCTCGCCTGGACCTTCCATCAGCGCTGTCCGCCCAATCTCCTGGAGCAGGCCGACGACGAGTGCGACGGCATGGCCCTCACGCCCACGGCCTGGGGGATCCTGGTCCGCGACTGGCTTACGGGGCTCTAGGCCATGTCGCGCAATTTCCTGAAAGCCGTACGTGACACCCTGGGTGAATGGACGGTGAGGCTGGGGGTCGACCGCGAGAATCCACGCCGGTACCGCTGGGATGACGGCCCCTGGATCACCTTCGGCCCGGAAGCCGCCTCCAGTGTCACCGTCAGTTGGGTCACGGCCCGGCGCGTGCCCACGGCTCTGGCGCTGGGGACCAATCCCGGGGCACTGGCCATGGTCTATCGGCGGGCGCTGCCCGTGAAGTTCCATCACGTCGAGCTGCGCGGGCTCAACCCGGGGATCCTCTACCACGGTCGGGTGGTCTCCCCCTTCACAGGGGATCCCGCCTGTCGCTTCACGCTGCCGACCGCTGACACGGACCGGTTGCGG
>QKIM01000660.1 GCA_003249585.1 Deltaproteobacteria bacterium | reverse complement strand
GCCGGATGGCCTCCATCTCGGCTCGGGTCTCGGGGATCTGGCCCGCCCGGGCGATGAGGCGTATGGCCCGCCATGCGGTTAAGTGGTCGCCAGCCAGGACCGCCGCCACGGCTCGGTCCCAGGCGGCCCGGATCCCCTCTGGATCGCCATTGGCCACGAGCCGGCCGTAGGTGTTCATCTGCACGAGGAACCCCGACCCGGCCTTTTCAGTTATCAACTCGTGGCCGATGATTCCGGCCCGGCTGAAGTCGGCAATGGTGGGATTGACCCCGTGGATGCCGAAGAGCCGGGCGGCCATCTGGAGCCCCAACTCGAAGCTCCAGCGCTGCAGCGGACGGCGCTGGTAGTACCCGGCCCGAAACCCCGTGGCCACGGCGCACAACAGGTGCCCGACCTGATTGGTCGACGGACTGGTCAGGTGCGAATCCTGGAACGGGGCCACGTACCCGCCGTCGCCGCGGAAGATCTCCGCTTTATTCACGGCACGGAAGTGGGACAGGGTCGGCTTGAGGACCTTGGCGACCACCCCCCGCATATCCCCCCCCTTGAGCACCCGGCTCCAGATCGGCGTGCTCGCGGTGCCCCGTGTGTAGTCGAGCACCAACAGGACCCGGCCCCCACCGGGCGAGCAGGCCTGCCGGCCGTAATCCTGATCCACCCCCGGCGGCACGTCGTGCCGCTCCAACAGCTCCAGCAGGGCCGTGAACGCCTCCCTGCCCCCCTTTCGCCGGAAGCCGGGGACCTGGTCAAGGAACGCGAAGTACTCGTCCCGCGACAGGCTGCCCGTGACGATCCGGGCCACCTCGCGGCTGCAGGAGGTCTCGCCGTCGGCCGTCAGCGCGGCCTCGCCCAGAAGGCTCCCGTCGTCCTCGATCCGGTAGGACGCCCGCAGAACCTGGCCCCGTGAGCGACCAGCCAGCCGGTTCGGGATCCCGCACGGATGCGCGCTGAACGACAGGGTCCCGTTCTCTATCGAGGCCAGCCCGCGCCAGCAGCCCCGGCCTTCCCGGGGCATCCTCACGGTTCGCAGGATCGTGAACCCGACCCCCGTCCGCTCGATCGTCAGGGTCCCCTCGACGGGCCGCTTCCCCTTCGGAGTGGCCACCTCCCCGCGCAGCTCGAAGCGCCCGCTCGGGACCTGGGCCCAGGCGGGCGTGACAGCAAAGACGAGGACCAGGGCGGCGAGGCGAGTAAACAGAAGCCGAGTCATGCCCTGTTATAACATCTGACACGCCCGCGGCAAGCACTTTGCTCAGTGTGCCTCACCCAGAGGATTCGCAGCTCCAAAGAGCCCTTGCCGCTTTACCCGAGCAATCGAAGGTGTTCCAGAGTGCGGTTTCCTGATTTTTTGCCAGGATGTTGTCTATTTGCGAACAAATTTTCACTGCGTTGGCAGATTTTCCATCTCCCGACGATGGCTGGGCCTGATGATTCCCGTCAGGCACCTTTTTCAACACGCTGCTAGACCTCCGCGCAGGGGACGATATATCGAGCTGGATGCCCTTATTCGAGCCGAGAAAACGCGGCGTTTACGGCCAGGGGGTATTTGCAGACTGGTTCCACAGCTTCAATCTCCGCCACCTGAGTTGCATATTTTGAATTGATACAAATATTTTAGTCCACATTTCGATAATGACTCTACAATTTCAATAATTCTTTTCCCATCACGTGAGGACACCACTCGTCGACATCCCTGAGCCATGCCGAGGGCTGGATGGGGAGGAACTGCCCCACAATAATTGGTGGAATTTTCCCGACAATTGCCTATTCTTGGTGATGAAAGGAACTGTCGTGGTGCCCCGCGATCCCCTGGAAAACACAGTCAGGAAAACCCATTACAGCATGGTTCGCAATACCGCGAGACTTTTGCCAGCCCTTACCACAACGCCGCTCCTTCTTCTGGTTCTCTTCGCGCCACCCGCCAAAGGACAGCCCCTGATCCTGAAATCCGCCACCCAGACCGTCTCCCTGAGCGGAACCTGGCGGGCCATCAGCACCTCATCCGAGGCATTGCCGCCGGACTCGGCGAAGTGGGTCGAGGTCACCTTACCCATGGACAAGGCGGCCATCAAGCGAGTGTATCGGTCCTCCCATCTGTGGCTCTCCCGGGAGATCCGGCTCCCCGAGAACACGCCGCCGGGGTCGCGCTTGGGGATCGCCTTTGTTCCCTTCGCAGCCGCCGTCGAGGCCTTTGCCAATGGTCAACCCATGGGGACGGTGGGCAAGATGCCGCCGAACGAACCGAATGTCCCCTTCTTCCTCCCCCGGGCCTTTGCCGTCCCGCCAGAGGCCACTCGAGCCGGGCGATTCACCCTGACCCTTCGGGTCTGGCAGATACCGACGTTCAAGGTCCTCGGTACCAATTCCCCAGTTGGCAGAGGCCTCTTCCTCGTGGGTCCTCTTGAGGAGATCCGTGTGGTAGTGGCAAAGCGGTCCGGGCATTCCATGGGAATGGCCCAGATGCGTCTTGTCTTCCTGATGATCCTCTTCGGGGCCGGCGCGGTGCTTTTTCTGTGGCTGTTCCTCCGCCGGCGCGAGCAGACCGAGCTGCTCCCCTTCGCCGTCATTTGTCTGTCCGTGGTGTTGATCGGCCTGCTATCGCTGCTCGCCTTCATGGAAATTCTGGACCTGATGGTGGCGATCCGCCTGATGCCGGCCGCGGGCCTGCTTCACCTCCTCGCCCTGCCCGAATTCCTCAGTCGCCTGCTGCTCTCGCGCCCCCCAGGCAAGGTTCTGAGGGGCTTCCAGGTCTATTCCCTCGCTTCGATGCTCCCCATCATGGTCGTCGGGCCCTATTTCGAAACATCCCTTGTCCTCATCTTCCCTTTGCTCATCACGGCGTCCTACATTGGCATCGGCCTGTGGGTCATCGCCCTCGCCTTTCGGGGCAACCGGGAGGCCCGCACCATCGCCGTGGGCGTTTTCGCCGTCGTCGTCGTGGATCTCTACACCACCCTTCGCCCCGCCACCCTGTTTCCCGTGGGCTGGATCGGCTGGTTGCTGCTCCTGTTTGCCATGGCCGCCTCAATCGCCCAGCGCGTCGTCCGATCCCGGGATGAGCTTGACGCCAGCCACAGGGCGGCGATCCGCTTCGTTCCCAAGGGATTCCTCCACACCCTCGGCAGAGAACGGCTTCAAGAGGTGACCTATGGCGAGGCCCGGCAGCAGGTTATGACGGTCCTGTTCTCCGACATCCGAGGCTTCACCACTCTCTCCGAGCGTCTGGGCCCGGAGGAGACCTTCGCCTTCCTCAACGGGTACCTCGGCCACATGCAGCCGCTCATCCACGAGCACCGGGGTTTCGTCGCCAGTTATCTGGGGGACGGCATCATGGCCCTGTTCCCCGAGACCGCCGACGACGCCGTCGCGGCCTGCGTAGCCATGGCCAGTGCCCTGCGGGCGCATGGAGGCGAGCTCGAGGCTAAGGCGGGTGCGCCCGTGGCGGCGGGTATGGGCTTGCACACGGGCCCCCTCATGCTCGGGACCATCGGCGGCCTGGAGCGCATGGACTGCACGGTCATCGGCGACACCGTGAACCTCGCCTCCCGCGTCGAGAGCCTCACCAAAAGGTACGGCGCGGCCCTGCTTCTGACCGGGGAGACCGTCTCGGCGCTGAAGGATCCCGCAATGTGGAACCTTCGTGAGGTGGATCGGGTCCAGGTCAAGGGCAAGGACCTGCCCGTCACCCTGTATGAGGTGCTCGATGCCCTCCCGACCATCCACAGAGACACGCGCCTCGCCAGCTCCGATCTGTTCTCCCAGGGTGTGGACGCATACCGACAGGGTCGCTTTCCCGAGGCCGAGATGCTCTTCGCCCGCCTGACGGACTCCGACCCCGGGGACGGTGCGGCCCAGACCCTGCGGGACCGCTGCGCCGAACTGGTTGAGGCGCCTCCAGTGGATTGGGAGGGCGTGACACGGTTGCACGAGAAATAGCCAACTTCGCTCTTCCCCGACCTTTCTCCCTGGACGGTATCGAGCTCCTCCTCCATCAATCAATCAAAGTGATGTATCGATCTCGTGCAGGTTGGTGCAGTTTTCATAGAGGTCGCCGGGGCTGACGAACAGGGGCTCCATCGCCTTTTGGTATCTCAGCGCCCGATGGATATGCTGTTTTGTGAGCTCCTCCAGGGGCTTCTCCCCCATTGAGCGCTGGTGGTGGGCATGGGTGAACCACACGATGGCGTTGTGGAGCTCCTCTTCTATTTCGCCCTCGGTCTCGTTCCCGTCGATCTCCTCGAGCGCCCTTTTGAGCTCTTCACAAAGCTCCTCGCTGGTCTGGTCGAGGTCCTCCGAGGGCGCCATCCTTTGGAGGGCCTTTTCCAGGTCCTTCTCCCCCTCCATCCGTTCGAGGGTCCTGTCGAGCAGATGCTTTGTGCCGGAAGCCGACTTCAGGATGGGATCCTTGAATTCCAGCGTGTAGTCTTCGCCGGCGTCTTCGTAGCACTGGGCCACGAACTGGGAGCAGAACATGGGGAGCTTGTCCGGGTACTCTTTGGAGTCCAGGAATTTGGTCACGGTCAGGGTGAGCTTTTTGAGAATCTTGATGGTCACCTTCTGAAGCCACCCGGAGGGGGTAAACTTTTTGTAGATGAGCAGGAGCCCCACCAGATACAGGCCCGCCTCGGCGTAGGGTTCCTCGTCGTTGAGATACCCCTTTGCCGCCTCAAGGACAGGCGCGAGGTCCAGCGTTGCATCGTTGAGCCTCCGCACGAACATTTTGCGGTCGGAGAAGCGGTGCTCAAAGTCCAGTTCGCTCTCTTCGATGCTCGGCTCCAGCTCCTCTATCATGGTGTTCTGGTCGGCATCGTAATAGATTGCGGCGTGGCTCACGGGAGCCCCCGTGAGGTAGCAGATGGCCCACGAGGTGAAGTTTCCCGGTTTCGCCGTAAAGAGCAGCACGTCACCTTCACGCAGTTTTGAGAAGTCCACGAAGTCCTCCTTTCGCAGCCCGTCAGGCGCCGTCCGCGGCCCACAGCAGATGGGGCCATGATGACTGGTACAGATCCATGGTGATATCCCAAAGGCCTATCGACATGCACCTCTACGCCCCATGAGGAGCCCAGATACGCACAGTTACAGAAAACCTACCACAAATCGCTGAACATACGGAAGAAAGGCCCGACAAAAAATACACCATACAACGACTCCTTTCACTTGTCGATCCCACCAGAGGGAAGGATCCCCGCTGCGCCAATGATGGAGGTATCGATGAGATGATGAGCACGTCGCGCCATCCTTGCCATCGAAACATGCAAAATGAGGCATCTTGCTCTTGGGGTTATTTCGCTGACGTGGTGATTCTCTTGATATTGGCTTGTGTGCGTTTGCGAGCTTTTTCCGCTATCGATCCCAGCAATTTTCGTGCTTTCGAGATGCGTCTTTCAGCCCTTCGGTACGCTTCAGCGAAGGGCGCCCCCTTCAGATCAACGATTTTGTCCTTGATGGATATTCGCCCATTGCCTCGGAGCACCATGGCC
>QKIM01000101.1 GCA_003249585.1 Deltaproteobacteria bacterium | reverse complement strand
GGACTCCCGAGATCATGGCTTCCCTGCGGGAGACGGAGGCTGGGAGGGCGCGCCCGGCTCCCCTCCAGGCACCGACACCCTCTGGGGGATCGGCGGCGGAATCATTTTGTGCAGTCGAAGAACCCTGGTGAGGAACGCCTGCTCCTCGGGGCTGATGACCCCGTCGGCCATGGCCGCCTCACGCATGAGCGCGGCGACGCGTCTTCTCAGGTGAGGTCGGACGGGGAAAGTCACGGGGAGCAGGCCCCGTACCGCCTTCCACCTGTCATCTTTCAGTTGTGCCGCCCCGACGTGCCATCGGGCCGCCAGCGCCTCCATGGTGCGCAGTTCCTCGTCATTCAGGGGACCATCACAGGCCATGACCGCCAGCATGTTTCGGAAGGCGATCCCCGACACGCTCCCCAGATCCTCGAAGAGCGAGGGGGGCAAGGGAAAAATCCGATTTTGCGATGAGATGGCTTTCTGATATGGGGCAATCTCCTGTTCCTGGAGAATTCCCGCAAATCGCCAGTCGTGCTCGCCGGTCACGAAGGAGGCCCCGCAGTAGGCGCAGACCGCATCGACCGTCTCTCCCATGGGGGCGCCGCAGGAGGGACAGACCAGCGCGTACAGACTCCGCTCCGGGGAGATCGTGCCGGCTCGGCGACGGAACAGCAGCACCATGCGTCGCCGGATGATGCCAGCGTCTTCCTTTTTCCACACACCATCGCTCCTGTTCAGACGCAGCGATGAATAGACCAGATAGACGGCCGCCTCGATCTCCTGGGTCGGGGTCGCGTTGAGCTCAAGCAGGTGGACCCCGTCGAGATAGAGGCGATAGTAGTGGCAGTGGCTTTGCTCCAGAGTGTGCAGCAGGGTCGGGAGAAAGTCCGGGTCCGTGAAGCGGGAGAGGACATCCGGATTCCGAGACGTCCGGGCCCACTCCATCTGCATGAATACATTGGCCGCGTGGTCTTCGATGCGCAGGGGAAGAAAATCGGGATCCTCCTTCTGCAGCCGGGCGATCTGTTCGTCGATGCCCCCGTTGTAGTAGCTGCTTCCCTGTGTCCGTCCCTGGAACCCGCTCTGGGAGATGCCCGCCAGGACCCAGTTGTATCGGCCCGTGTTGAGGAGGCTGCCGCAGGCTTCGCACCTCCAGACCGTTCCGCGATCATGAGGCAGGGGGGCCGCGCAGGAGGGGCAGCTGTCGTGTCTGATCCCCGCCGCACCCGAGGCGCCGCTGGCCCGGATGAAGGACCAGTACTCTGTGAACGTCTCCTTCACCTCATAGCCGAACTCCGGGAGGACACCGCAGTCCAGCCTGTCACCGAGGCTGGCGGTGACCTGCAAAAGAACGGCAGTGTATCGACCGCTCTCCTGCGCGCTGACAAATCGTACCGTCGGGGCGGCGATATCGCTGAGGGTGTTGGTGGATTTTATCTGGGCCATCATCTGGAGCTGCCGCTGAAGATGCTGGTAGACACCGTCTGTGAGCCACTGGCGAACCGGTTTTATGTCGCCATTGCTCCAGGCCTGCTGGACCTCGACATAGAGTTTTGCCACATCCGATTTGAGCGCGTCGATGACGCCGAGAGCCAGGACACAATGCGGCGTTTCCTTGCTGCCCTCGGGGCTGCTCCCCCTGGGGGAGGAGGGGGTGAGTGGATACTGATACAGATAGTAGAGCCCGATGAAGGCCAGGATGATGAGGACGAGGACCAACACCGCGGGCTCCTCGAACAGCATGAACAAAAGCTCTCCAAACCCTTCGAATCCGGTTCCCCCATCACCCCCCGCTCCACCACCACCACCTCCTCCTCCTCCACTCCCGCCTGCGCCGCCGGCCCGCGCCCAGGCGGAGGAGGCCAGGCACACCTGGACCCAGGTGGTGGTGGTCAGCCAAAGCAGGAGTCTCCCGAATGTGCCCGGTTTCTGGCTCATGGTTCCCCGGCTCCCGCGTCCTGGTCCGCGCTGCTCGAAATCAGGGAATCCAGGAACGCCTGCTCTTCGGGGCTGATGACCCCGTCGGCCATGGCCGCCTCGTACATGAGCGCCACGACCCGCTTCCTGAGGTGATCGCGGGCTGGGAAGGTGACGGGGAGCCTGCGACGAAGGGCGAGCCCGATCCACTCCTCGACGTGGTCCTGAGGAATCTTCCACTGCTTCGCCAGTTTCATCGTGTAGGCGCGCTCTGCATCGTTGAAGATCCCGTCACAGCCCATGACCGCGAGGCTGTTGCGGAAGGCGATCTCCGAGACACTGCCCAGGTCGGCGGAGTCGGCCCCGCCGGTGGTCAGGATCTTGTTTTTGCCGGAGATGCGGGCCTGGTACACATGGATCTGGTGTTCCGAGAGGATGTCCACGAGGCGCCAGTCGTGTTCGCCGGATGTGAACGAGACCCCACAATATTGGCAGGAGGGATCGACCGTGTCGCCCAGGGGGCCGCCGCAGGCTGGGCAGACGAGGGCGTACACGCTCTTTGATCCTGTCTTGACGCCCTTGCGACGGCGGAACACGAAGAAGCGCTGGCGCTGGAGGACATTGGGCTCAAGGGCATCCCACTCGCCCTTGCCCTGTTTTTGGAAGCGCAGGTAGTTGTAGGTTACGGATACCGCGGCCTCGATCTCGCCGGTCTTGGTCTCCAGCAGTTCCATGAGCCGGACGCTCTCGGTGTAGAGCCGGAAGAAGTATACCCTGTCGTCGATCTCTTCTTCGAGACGCTTGAGCAGCTGTGGTTCCGTGAAGCGGGCGAGGACGCCCGGAGCCCCCGTGGTCCTCGCCCATTGCAGCTGCATGAGGATATTGGAGGCACGATCCTCGAGCTGGGCCGGGAGGAAGTCCGGGTCCTCCTGTTGGAGCCGCCGGATCTGGTCTGCCAGGCCTCCAACCTTCGCGCTGCCCTTGTCACGGCCCTCGTCCCGGTCGTTTTGGGAGATTTCCGTGAGCACCCAGCCAAAGGCGCCGGTGTTGAGCAGGTTGCCGCAGGACTCGCAGCGGCAGACCTCACCGATGCTGGAGGGGAGAGGCGCGCCGCAGGAGGGACAGGCGTCTGCGGTGAGATCGAGTTTTCCCTGCGCATCGGTGGCGCACAGGAAGGTCCAGTACTCCCTGAAAGTTGAGGGGTCGTTGTAGGAGAAGGCGGGAATCGTCCTGCAGCGCATCTCATCGACCATCATGCAGGAGAATTCGATGCGCAGCAGCGCGTAGCGGCCGCTGACGGTGAAGGCGACGGGGGCCATGTCGAGGACCCGGATCTGGCTCAGGTGGTTGGTGGCGCCCACCTGCCGCATCATGCGGAGCTGGACCGTGAACCGCTGATAGACGCCGTCGGAGAGCCAGCGGCGTACGGGGGCCATGCCGGCGTCACTCCATGCCTTCTGTACCGAAAGGAAGAGCTCCTCCATCCTGGGGAGCAGGTCCTCCAAGGGGACGTCCGGAAATCGTTCGGCATACCTCGCGCGCGCCTTTTGCGCCTGCACGCTCTTGTCCTGCTCCCTGGACCAGTGCATGAGCAGAGATATGACCGCCAGGAGCAGTCCGATGAGGAGGATGACGACCAGGACCGTTCCGTCCATGCCTCCCCCTCCACTCGAGCTGTAGCTCCCGACGCCACCGCCGCCACCCCCGCCGCCACCCCCGCCACCGGCGCGGGCGAGGGCGTCGGCCGCGGGGCCGAGCCAGAGGATGAGGGTGGAGAGCAACATTTCAACAGGGCGGAGTGTGCGCTTCATGGGGGCCTCTCTCAACGGTTCTGGTCCAGGGGCACGGCCTTATTCGCGCGGCCGGGATCGTGGGCAGGGGGAGCGGGCAGGTGCCCATCCTGGCTGACCGCAACGGGTTCCCTCGCGCGCGGCAGAGTTACATCTCCTGGACCATCAGGCGCTCATCATAGCACAAAGCGTCGTGTCCCATAGCAGGGAATGAGGCTGTGGAGAGGAGGTGTTTGGGTCACCGAGCGCGCCGATGCCGACTTGACAGGGGGAGCGGCTTTGTGCACATACAAGGGACGGAGGTGGGTATGGACCATCTGAGACAGCACATCACCGAGCAGATCAGGGGAAACCGCCAGAAGAATCTGTTCAACCCGAGGGCACGGGAGCTGTTCGAGGTGAACGGTGCGTTCAGGGGCGCGCTGCAGAGCATCGTGGACAGCAGGGAGGAGGTCGCTGGGGACCTCGTCTCCTACGCGGCCCAGGCGCTGGTGGAGGAGGTGCTCCTGGTCAACCAGTTCGTGCAGGTGAGCCCCGCCAAGGTCGCCGAGGCCGAGGCCATCTACGCCGAGACCTTCCAGCGGATGCGGGACGGGGGCGATGTGGAAGCGGTCCTCCTGACGGAACACTTTCCTCGTCTCGCGCAGTGGCTCGCCGACCTCTACCCGGCTGACGTCGCCCGTGCCATCGGCGCCGAGCAGGTGCTGGGCAACGTGGTGTGCGAGGAGTACTCGGCGCCCTTCCAGCTCCGCCTCCTCGGCGTGACCACCAGCGAGCTCATGGCGCCGGTCCTCGACATCGGGTGCGGGCGCAGCGGGGGGCTCGTCGCCGCACTTCGGGCGCTGGGGGTGGACGCCCGGGGCTTCGATCGGCTGGCCGAACCTGCCCCGGGGGTGAGCCGGGAGGACTGGTTCCAGGCCGACTACCCTCGCGCAGCACACGGGACGGTCATCTCCAACGCCGCCCTGTCCAACCACATCCTCTACACGGCCCGTCACGAGCCCGCGAGGCTGCCCGAGTACCAGGCGCTGTTTCTGCGGATCCTCTCCTCGCTGAAGCCGGGGGGGACCTTCTTCTATGCTCCCTCGCTGCCCTTCTTCGAGGCGCCCCTGTCCGAGCGCGGGGATCTGGTTGTGCGGGTGGTGCCTCTGGCCGGCGGCTTCTCGCGCACGGCCATCACGCGTCCGATCTGAAAGGGGGAAGCAGGTCTCCTCGCGCCTTGCGTGCTAAGGCCCACGCGGCCGACCGGCGCCAGGTCCACCATCGCGTTCCCTCCCTCGTGCGATGGTCGGCCTGCCTACCTCGGCTCGACGGAGAGCCAGCTGCAGCTCTCCCACAGGGTGCAGAATTCCTGCTGGAAGGCCTCGATGGCCTGTGGCGCGTTGGTGACGATGAAGTTCTCGCTGTTGTGGGTGGCGGCTCCCACGGTCCAGTTGTAGGAGCCCGTGATGAGGGTACGGCTGTCTATGAGGGCGAACTTGTGGTGCATCATGGCCTCCCCGGAGTTGACCTTGACGAAGACCCCGTTGCGCTCGAGATACCGGATGTCGCTCCCGGGGGCTTCCACCTTGTCGAGGTCCGTGATGATACGAACCTTGACGCGCGTGTTCTTGGCCGTGAGGATGGCCTTGCCCACTTCCCTGTCCGTGATGGTGTAGACGCAGATGTCAAGGGTGTTTCTGGCCCGCGGGAGCAGGTGCACGAGGCGCGCGCGGCACTGATGACCGAAGTAGGCGTCGACCTCGGGCTGCTGGACCGTATGCTGGGCCTCGGACACCGCGGTCATGAGGTCGCACAGCCAGACGAAGCCTTCATCCA
>QKIM01000636.1 GCA_003249585.1 Deltaproteobacteria bacterium | reverse complement strand
ATTTATTATCCTCTTGGGGGTGAGCGAGCGCTCACATTGGCCATACAATAGCAACTTGGCCGTGAAGATCAACCCCTGAAAATTTCCTGCCAGGGTGAAACCAGGTCCTCCTGACCGCCGGGGGAGACTGAGGTGAGGAGAATTCCCCTCCTTCAGCTTTCCATAAACCCTGCAACATGTATAATCCGAGCCCTGAGGCCACGAGCGTTCCACCACCCGCGAAAGGAGTCCCATGCAGAATCCCAAACTCCATGCCCTCTCCACCACTGTCGCAAAACTCCTGCACCGCAACGCGCTCGGACCACTCAGGAAGATCCTCGCCAAGCGGCACCCCGTCGAGATTGCCTATTTCTTCCGCGAACTCCCGCCCCGGGACGCGAAGAAACTCTTCATGCACATCGAGGACGACGGGACGCGCGCAGACGTCCTGGTCGAAATGGATATGCGAGACCAGGTGGAACTGATTCAGTCCATTGAGCCCGACGAGGCCCTGCGGATCTTCCACCTCATGGAGAACGACGATCTCACGGACCTCATGGAAGAGCTGGACGAGGGGCAGCGCGACGCCTTCCTGGAGCTCATGAAGGAAGAGGATCAGGCCACGGTTGAGGCACTGCTCACCTACGACTCCAATACCGCCGGCGGTATCATGAACCCCTCCTATCTGGCCCTGTCCCCCAATCTCACAGCCATGGAGGCCATCGAGTTCATCCAGAACTCCTCCGAGGACTACGCCACGACCTTTTATATCTACGTCCTCAACGCTGCGGACCAGCTCACGGGGGTCGTCTCCCTGCGCCAGCTCGTCACCTGCAGGTCCGACACCCGCCTCAAGGAGATCATGACACCGGAGGTGGTCAGCGTCCCACTCTCCATGGATCAGGAGGAGGTGGCCACCATCGTCGAACGGTACGGATTCCTGGCCGTCCCCGTGGTGGACACCGACAACCGCATGCTGGGCGTGGTCACCGTAGACGACGTCATCGAGGTCATCCGCGAGGAGGCCACGGAGGACATCTTCAAGATGGCCGGCGCCGGCGACGACATCGAATACTTCCAGGAACCCATCTTCGCGGGACTCAAACCCCGGATCTCCAAGCTCATCATGCCCCTCCTCGGCGGGCTCCTGGCCCTCCTGCTCCTGACGCTGAAGGGACGGGTCTTTTTCGGAGAGAGCATCCACCTGCTCTTTCTCATCCCCGCTCTCATGCTGCTGTGTCACAACGCCGCGACCCAGAGCTCTACGCTCATCGTCCGCGGCTTCTCCATGGGCCGCATCTCGTCTTCTCATTTCGGCCGGATCCTCCGCCGAGAAATGGCCATGGGTCTCTTTATGGGCATGTTCTTCGGGCTGGTGGTCTTCGGGGTGACCTTTATCCCCGTCTTCTCCCGCTTCGCCATCATCCCCGCCAGTCGCATGGCCATGGTGGCCGCCGGTGTCACAACCCTCTCCCTGATCAGCGCCACCTCCATCGGCGCCTTCCTCCCGCTCTTCTATGAGCGGCTCCAGCTGGACCCGGCCTCGGCGGCGGGCACCATGGTGCTCTCTGTGGTGAATCTGCTCACTGTGGTCCTGGTCCTGGGCGCCGGATGGATCTCGGTGACCCTGCTGTAGCGTCATGGGGACCAGCCGGACACACACCATCTCGGCCTTCATCGCCCGCAAGGTCCAGTATGGAGAGAGCGATCTGATCCTGACGCTGCTCTCGCGCGAAGAGGGGCGGCTGGATGTCATCGCCCGGGGCGCCAGGAAGTCCCGGCGGCGTTTCGAGGCCGGGCTCTCCTACTACATGCTCTATGAGGGCAGCGTCACCCCGCCGCGGACAGGGAGTCTGTGGCTCCTGGGCGACATGTGCGTCACCCACAGCTACCCCGGCCTCCTTGGCGACTTCCGGAAGATCGCCTCCGCTGCGTACGGGACGGAGCTCATCCGTGAGATGGCGCCCCCTCACCAGGAAGACGAGCCCCTCTTCTCCCTGCTCGTCGCCTTCTATGAGGCGCTGGACGCCCTCGGGGACACGGCACACCTTGTCCCCTGGCTGCAGTACAATGCCCTCGTCCTGGGCGGCTTTGTCCCGCCGCTCCACGGCTGCGCCTCCTGCCACCGTGAGGGCGGCGACGGGGGCTGGGCCCTTAGCGGACGCACGGGGATCGTCCTGTGCGAATCCTGCGCCCCCCCCGGCGTCCCGCGGGTGTCCTGGGCTCACCTCTCGTGGCTCTTCGACCGGCCTTCACACCCCGCACCGGCCGAAGCGGTCCGGGACCTGGCGCCCCTCATCTCCCGCCTGACCACGAATGTGCTCGGAAAACCCCTCAAGACCGGGGTCTATCTGTAATCCAGGTGTTATTTATCGATATCGTCGATGAACTTCTCGAGCCGCCCCACCACCAGGTTCAGGGCCATCTTGTTCTCGCCGCCCTCGGGGATGATGATGTCAGCCCAGCGCTTGGTGGGCTCCACGAACTGGATGTGCATGGGCCGGACCGTGCTGTAGTACTGCTGACGGATGGAGGAGAAGGAGCGGCCGCGCTGATCCATGTCCCGCCGGATGCGGCGGAAGACGCGAATGTCGGCGTCGGTGTCCACGAAGATCTTGAGGTCACAAAGCTCCCGGACCTGCTCAGAGGCGAGGATGAGGATCCCCTCCACTACGATGACCGGGCAGGACTCGATGACCTCCACCGACTTCTCGCGGGCATGGTTGACGAAGTTGTAGATGGGCTTCTCGATGGTGCCCCCCTCCTTGAGCGCCTTCAAATGGGAAATCAAAAGCTCGTTGTCCAGGGAATCGGGGTGATCGTAGTTGAGCTTCTCCCGCTCCTCCAGCGGCAGCTCCGGGTGATCCTTGTAATAGGAGTCATGGTCGATGAGCACGGAGCGCCCCTTGGGGAGATGACGGAAGATGTTCTTGGCGATGGTGGTCTTCCCGGACCCGGTGCCTCCAGCAATTCCGATGACGAAGGTTTTCATGGTTCACCAATGCTGCAGCTGCGCTGCTAGCCGAGAATGGATCCGCCCAATTGCGAATTCACAAGATGCACAATCTTCTCATGGATGGACTGGACCTCCTCCTGGGTGAGGGTTCGGTCCTGATGGGCGAAGAGAAGCCGGAAGGTGAGGCTCCTTCGGCCCGGGAACTTCTCGCCCTCGTACATGTCGACGCATGCGACGCGCGCCACCAGCGGGTCGACCGCATCGAGGAGCGCCGAGATCTCCGCCGCCGAGCGTTTCTTGTCCACGATGACGGAGATGTCGTGTTCGATGCCGGGGAACCGGGGGAGGGGCTCGAAGAGCCGGTGGCGGCTGGAAAGGGCCGCTACGGCGTCCAGGTCGAGATCGGCCAGCACCAGGTCGGATTTGACCTGCAACGCCGCCGCCACGGCGGGATGCAGCGCCGCCATGTATCCCACACGGACGCCGCCGAGGTGAACATCCCCACACCGGGCGGGGTGCACCCAGGGCAGCCCCAGGGTCTCCTTCCCGGGATGCCCCAGGGAGAAGTCTCCGCGCTCGAGCCGCTGGGCCAGCCGCTCCAGCACGTATTTGAGGTTGAAGAAGAGCTCGGCCGACGCGTCCTGGCGCCCGCCACGGGCGGCGACCACCGCCCCCAGTTTCCGGGGCTGAAGAGGCAGCTCGCCCTCCCCTTGCCGGATGAAGATACGTCCCGTCTCGAAGAGCCGCTGATCGTTCACGGTGCGCTCGTTGCGCTTCACCGCGTCGATGAGGTTCAGCAGAAGGGTCTGCCGGAGCACCGGCTCCTCTTTGGAGATGGGGTTCTTCAGCCACAGGGCCGCCTCGGTCCCGAGGCCCGACTTCTCCAGGTTCGCCAGGCGATCAAAGGAGTAGGTCATGGCCTCGTTGAAGCCCATCTCCAGAGCGAGGGTGTCACGGATCCGACGCTCGACGCTCTTGGTCGGGAGAGTCCAGGGTTTCTCCAGCCGAATCATGGGTTTCGTCGCTGGGATATTCCCGTATCCGTGGATCCGGCCGACCTCTTCCACGATATCCTCGGGGATGCCCACGTCCTTGGTTGCCCTGAAGGAGGGCACCGTCACCCGGAGGTCCCCGCCGGTTCGCCCGACCTCGAAGGAGAGGGAGGAGAGGATCTCCACGATGCGATCGTCGGAGAGTTCAACCCCCAGGCGGGCACGGATGAAATCCGCGGTCAACTCGATGACGCACTCCTTTGGCAGAGGCGCCCCCTCGTCATAGAAGCGGGAGGTGACGTGGGCGCCGGGGATGTGGTCGGTGACCAGCTGCGCGAAATACCAGCCGGCCTCCCGGGCCATGCGGGGGTCGAGGGACTTCTCGAAACGCGCCGAGGACTCCGTGCGGATGCCGAGCCGTGCGGCGGTGCGGCGGATACGGCCGGGGTGGAAGTTGGCGCTCTCGAGGATGACCGACGAGGTGTCGGGCTCCACTTCGGAGTTGAGCCCTCCCATGACCCCGGCGAGCGCGACGGGGCGCTCGGCATCGGCGATGACCAGATCCTCGGCGCTGAGCGTGTGCTTCTCGCCATCGAGGGTCGTCATGGGCTCCCCATCGTGGGCGCGCCGGATGCGAATGGTGCTGGCGCCCATCTGCCGAGCGTCGAAGGCGTGCAGGGGATTTCCCAGGGTCATCATGACGAAGTTGGTGAAGTCGACGATGTTGCTGATGGGCCGCTGACCGCCGTGGTAGAGCAGGATCTGCATCCACAGCGGCGAGGGGGCGATGACGATCCCGTCCATGGTGAAGGCGGTGTACCTGGGGCACAACATCGTCTCCTCGTTGATCACCGTGAGCGGATCCGCCTCGGTGAAGGCAGGCCGGGGCACCACGAAGCGCAGCTCCCGACCCACGAGGGCGGCGACCTCACGGGCGATGCCCAGATGTCCCCACAGGTCGGGGCGATGGGTGATGGACTTGTTGTCGATGTCCCAGATGGTATCGACGAGGGGCGCGACCTCGGCCAGCAGGGTCCCCGGCGCGTGACCGTCCGGGAGCTCGATGACGCCGGCGTGATCCTCGGAGAGCCCGAGCTCCATGGGGGAGACCAGCATTCCAGCGCTCTTCACGCCGCGGATCTCCGCTTCACCGACGGTGAAGAGCTCGCCGCTCTTGTCGTAGACCCGGGCGCCCACATCGGCCAGCGCCGTAAAGAGTCCCTCGCGGGCGTTGGGAGCACCACAGACCACGACCCGACTGGTGTCACCCAGGTCGATGGTGGCCAGCTTGAGGTGCTGCCCGTTGGGGTGCGGCTCCACGGCGGTGATCTTCACGATGCGCACCGCCTCGAGCCCCTGCCCTACCTGCTCGATCTCCTCGAGTTCGGCCACGGAGAGGGTGAACCGCATACCGGTCTCCACCGGATCGACCCCCTCGAGATCCACATATCGAGACAACCAACTCCAGGATATCTTCATCGCGCACCTCCGGCGTCGAACTGGGACAGGAACCGCAGATCACTGCCCATGAAATGGGTGATGTGGGAGATCCTGTACTTCATCATGGCCAGGCGCGAGAGCCC
>QKIM01000669.1 GCA_003249585.1 Deltaproteobacteria bacterium | reverse complement strand
GAAGCCCTGGAAGATGAAGCCCAGCTGGTACCGCCGGAGCAGGGCGCGCTCATTGCGGTTGAGCCAGTCAACCCGGACCCCTTTGAAGGAGTACTCCCCGCTGGAGGCGGTGTCCAGGCAGCCCAGGATGTTCATTAGCGTGGATTTCCCGGAGCCGCTGGGCCCCATGATGGCTACGAAGTCGCCGGCCTCGATGACGCAGTCGATGCCCTTGAGGGCGTGGTATTCCGCCCGGCCGCGTCCGTAGGTTTTGTGAATATTTCGCAGGAAGATGTCAGGGTAGGTGGTCATGGCTGCTCCATTCTCATGCCGGTGATCACCATCGTCCCTTCGGGGAGGGAGTCTCCGATGATCTCGGTGATTTTGCCGTTGGTTGAGCCCGTTCGGACCTCCACGGGCTCGGGACGTCCCTCCCGGAGCACCCAGACCCGGGGCGGTCCCGAGGTCTTGGTGGCCAACTGCTTGCGTTCGTGCCGGGGAGGGTGGGGCATGAGCTTGTTCACCAGGCAGCCGCCGCCACCACCGCCCGTGGGTGGTCCATTGCCCATCATGGGCGAGAAGCGGAGGGCGCCGTTGGGGACCACGAGGACGTTCTCGCGGCTGACGGTGACGATGTCGGCGGTGGCGGTCATGCCGGGACGCAGGCTGAGGTCGTCGTTGCGAACGGCCAGCACCGTGGCGTAGGAGATGACGCTGTCCTTCTCCGTGGCCGCCAGGCTCACCCTGGTGATAACGCCGGCGTAGGAGCGGCGGGGGTGGGCGTCGACTGTGAAGGTCGCCTTCTGCCCGACCTTGACCTGCCCGACGTCGGCCTCGTCGATGTTCACCTTGAGCTCCATCTTGGCCAGGTCCTCTGCCAGAGTGAAGAGGGTCGGCGTCGTGAAGGCCGCCGCGACGGTCTGGCCGGGCTCAATGCTGCGGGTGAGCACGACCCCGTTGATGGGAGAGCGGATGGTCGCCTTGTCGAGGTTCGTTCTGTCCGACTGGAGGGCGGCGCGGGCCTGGGTCACGCTGGCCCAGGCGCTGGCGCGGGTGGCCCGGGCGCGACGCAGGTTGGCCCTGGCGGTGTCCATCTCCGTCTGCGAGGGTACCTTGCCTCCCGAGAGCTTGTGCACCTTCTCGTAGCGTTTGATCAGCGTGCGTGCTTCGTCCACCGTGGCCTGGGCCTGCATCACTGTGGCCTGGGCGGCCTGGAGGTTGGCCTTGGACTTGGTCACGGCGTCCTTCAGTTTCGAGAGATCCAGCTGGGCCATCACCTGGCCCTTCTTCACGTGATCGTTTTCCTGGACCATCACCTGGGTGACGATGCCCGAGGTCTCGCTGCCCACGTCCACCTTGTTGGTGGGCTGGAGGTTGCCCGTGGCCGTGACCTTGACCGTGAGGCTGGATCGCTGCGCGGCCGTCGTGGCGAAGTCCGCGGCCGGGGCTCTGCCCGGCGGCCGCAAAAAGACGCGGAAGCCAAGATAGCCGAGGGCACCCAGGGCCAGGAGGATCACGACCCGGCTTTTCCAGGTGCGGCGGCCGGAGTGGCCGGTGAGGTTTTCCAGGGAGGGATTCCCCGGGGAGTCGGGGCGCTTGCGTTTCATCTGGCCTTCTCCTGTGTTTCGGCCTGCTCGTTTTTCGGGGGGCTCCACCCGCCACCCAGAGCCTTGTACAGCCGGATCACCTGGAGCATCTCCTCGGCCTGTGCCGTGATGAGGGAATCCTCGAGGGTGAGGACGGTGCGCTCGGTCTCCAGGACCGGCTGGAAATCGATGAGGCCGCTCTCGAACCGCTGGCGGGCCAGGGTGGCGGCGTGCTTCGCCGACGTCAGCGCCTTGTGGAGGAGCCGGTGCTGCTGCCGGGAGCGGGCTATCCCCGTGAGGGCGTTCTCCACCTCCGAGAGGGCCGTCAGGACGGTCTTGCGGTAGGTCAGGAGGGCCTGTCGGACCACGGCCGCCTGCATCCTCACCTGCGCCCGCAGCCTGCCCGCCTGGAAGAGGGGGGCCGTGATGCCGCCCAGGAGGGAGGTGGTCACGCCCACTCCGCCGCCGGGGGATCCCATGAGCGCCTCGAGGCCGATGGACCCCGAGAGCTTGAGTGAGGGGTAGAGGGCGGCCACGGCCACTCCCTCCCGGGCGTTCTCGGCGGCCAGGGTGCGCTCGGCGGAGCGGATGTCCGGGCGTCGCCGCAGGATATCCGCCGGAATGCCCACGGCCAGGGTGGAGGGGACGACGGGGAGGTTCACTTCGCCCGCACCGAGGGTGGCGTGGAGCGCGCCGGGACGGGCTCCGAGCAGCAGCTCCAGGCTGTGTTCGGCGGTGGCCAGGGTGGCCTTCAGGGCAGGGATCCTGGCTTCGGTCTGGGTGCAGCTGGCGGCGGCCTGCTCCACCTCCTGCTCATGGGCCAGCCCGGCCTTCTCCCTGAGGCGGGTCAGTTCCAGGGTGCTGCGCTGGCTCATCAGGTTGCGTTTCAGGACCGCCAGTTGCTTTTGTGCGGTCCGGATCTGGATGTAGTCGATGGCCACCTCGGCCGCCAGGGAGACGCGTACCCCGCGCAGCGCCTCGTGCTGGGCCTGGGCGTCGGCTGTCGCCGCCTCGATGCTCTTGCGGACGCCGCCGAAGAGGTCGATCTCCCAGCTGGCGTCCAGCCCGACCCCGAGGCTGGCGGTCGTGGTCCGCCCCGAGGTCATGGCCGACTGCGTGACCCCCGCCGAGCCGGAGGCCGACAGCTCCGGGTAGCGGGCGGCCCCCGCCGCCTGGGCCTTGGCCCGCGCCTGCTGCAGTTTGGCCCGGGCGAGGTCGAGGTCGGGGCTGGAGCGCAGGGCGCGCTGGATGAGGCGGGTCAGGACCGGGTCCCCCAGCTTCAGCCACC
Source organism: Deltaproteobacteria bacterium (assembly GCA_003249585.1). GTDB lineage: Bacteria > Myxococcota_A > Polyangia > HGW-17 > HGW-17 > SZUA-580. The sequence continues at coordinate 2,681 of QKIM01000669.1, read as the reverse complement.
AGCGGCTCAGATCCCCCGTGGTCGAGGTCGACAGTCCCGCCTCGCGCAGGGTGCCCGAGGCCGTCCACGTCGTGGGCATGGACGGTTTTGGCGCGCGGTAGGTGCCGTGGACACTGCACCCCGTCGCGACAAGGAGCGCCAGGAGGCAGAACACACCCGTACGACGGGTGCCAGGTGGTGAATCTGTAGGTACAGGACGCATGGTGCCGGAGTGTGTGGGCCGAGGGACATACTGGGACGGCCCCGCACCCATTGGAGGCATCGCGGGTCCCGGGGGTTTACCTGAAAGGTGCCCCTGCTGGATTTTTCCAGCCAATTTGCATTGAATGGCGGGCACGCCCCGTCCTGCCCGTGCGTTTCTGGGCCTGTCTATTTGGGGATGGCGAGGGGGCGGATGCCGGCGGTCTTGAGGGCCTTCTCCAGCTTCTCGACGGCGGTGGCGCAGGCGGTCTTGTCGTAGACGATGCGGACCCTGGCCTTTTGGCCCTTGAGCTTCTATTGCCGCCATGGGTGGTGTGACCGGTGTGACGGAGAAGATGTCCAGCCATGGACACCACTGTCTGCCCATGGACAGTTAGGGGGCGCTGCTATTGGACCTGTCCCCCGAAATAGTACGCTATCCTTAGTAAAGTGCTGACCCGACTCACAATGGGGTTGGAGGGGAACAAGCAACCAAAATAATGCAAAGGGAATTGTGTGCCCAGATGGCAGATTTTTTGGCTTAGAATGCTACGAAATGAAAAAAAGGATGAGGGAAAGGGCCCAAATTTGACAATTACACAGCGTCCGGATGCTGATTGATACTTGGCGAAAACTGAAAAATGCGGTTTGAAGTTCTTACAATTGACGCGAAGAGGGCCCTGCCCAGGAGCGCCCTGCAGTACAGCGGACCTCTTATGCTGTTAATCTACGCCATCTAGACGAGGCACATCGACTTCCAGGAGCGGATCGCGAGGCCAAAAGACATCTCCAGCAGGCGAAAGCGGCAGCCCACCTGACATCGACGACCTGTTTGCCCAGGAAGCTGTCTGCCAGGACATGGAAGATGTGCATCACGACCCCAGAAAGAGTTCTGAAATCCAGGAATCGTTCTGTGGAAAGCCTGCAATGCCAACGCCGTTGACCGCAACTGAAAACATAACCCACCTCAATGGACTGTGCAGGGAGTGCCGTTCGTGGTAAGGTGTGGCCTTTCAGCATCTATTCCATCGCGGGCCCCCTTTCGGGAGACGCTCGCACTGAGGGAGGTTCCCATGCGTCGACTCATCGTCCTTTCCGCCTACGTGCTCTTCATGGCAGTGGCCTGCGACGAGCAGAACACCCAGGTCGATACCTGCGGTGACGAGGTGGCCGATCCCGGGGAAGCCTGTGATGGGCAGGACTTTGGCGGCACCACCTGTCAGGGCCTGGGGTACAACGGAGGCCAGATCGCCTGCACCGACCTGTGCACCCTGGACCTCTCGGGCTGCGAAGCCGCGGGATACTGCGGCAACGGCACCGTGGAAGGACCGTCCGAGGACTGCGAGCCGGAGGTCTCCACGGAGACCTGCATCTCACTGGGTTACGGCGGCGGTGACCTCGTCTGCCAGGCGAATTGTCACTGGGACACCTCTGGGTGCATAGCCCCCGACACCTGCGGCGACGGCGAGATCACGGGGGGAGAGAGCTGTGATGGAACCAACCTCGATGGCGCCACCTGCGAGTCCGAGGGCTGGTACGGCGGCACCCTCTCCTATCGCTCCAACTGCGACTTCGATCTGGCGGGCTGTCAGGCTGTGGGCAAGTGCGGCGACGGTGTCATCCAGGAGAGCCACTTCGAAGAGTGCGACACCGAAACCTTCAACCACACCTGCTCATCCCTGGGCTACTATGGCGGCGACATCACGTGCACCGACCAGTGCACCCAGGACCTCTCAGACTGCCTCTCCTCTGGACGCTGCGGTGACGGAACGATCCAGGAGGAACACGGCGAGACCTGCGATGGCACCAACTTCAATGGAGATACCTGCGAATCCCTCGGGTGGTACGCAGGCGAGCTGGTCTGCAATACAAGCTGCGGCCTCGACCTCTCGGACTGCGAGGACGCGGGGCGCTGTGGTGATGGAATAGTCCAGTACTCACAAGGAGAAGGGTGCGACGGCATCACGATAGGCCTCACCTGCGAGGATCTTGGCCATCTCCATGGCGGGGCGCCCACCTGCGACGCCTCCTGCGTAGCTTCAGGGGATTCCTGCCACCGGTTCATCCAGGTCGCCGCCGGCGAATTTCACGTCTGCGGACTGACGAGCGAAGGAACGCTTTTGTGTTGGGGAAACAATTATTATGGCCAGTTGGGCAATGGGACCACCAGTTCATCTGATGTTCCTGTTCCCGTATCAGGAGGAGACTCGTATGTGGAGGTTTCCGCTGGCGGCTACCACACCTGTGCCCTTACTTCAGGTGGTACCGCCTATTGCTGGGGACAAAACAATAACGGGCAGTTAGGAATAGGTTCAACGTCAGCGGGCGAGAACATTCCGACTCTGGTAAGTGGCGGGATTGTTTTCGGGCACCTGAGTTCAGGGAGCGAGCATAACTGCGGGATTACCAGTGCGGGTGTCGCTTACTGTTGGGGAACCAATAGCGACGGGAGACTCGGAATCGGGTCGACATCCTCAGTCGTCAGTGTGCCAACACCGGTC
>QKIM01000679.1 GCA_003249585.1 Deltaproteobacteria bacterium | reverse complement strand
GGCGCATTCCAAGGGTCCCCGCGAGCAGGGAGACCGAGGAGAAGTGGGCCAATGGCATGACGCGGAGCATCCCGACGGCGACGCCTCCCCGGGTCCCTCCCAGAAAGGGATGAAGTTTTCTTGAGGAGGGGTGGTCCAGGAAGATGTGGCCAAGGCTGCGCCCCAGGGAGTGTCTCCCCAGGAGCCAGACGGCCCAGGCGGCGGCGAGGTCGCCCACGATGGTGATGGACGCCCCGAGGAGCGGGTGGAAGAGCAGCCCCGCCGCGATGAGGATGGTCATGCGCGGGACGAAGAGCAGTTCGGCCAGAAAGACCGCGGCGAGGAACCACAGGGGATTGGCCAGGAGCACCGCGAGACGATCGCGGAGGAGGAAGCCTCCGAGAACCAGAAGCGCCGTCGTGAGCCCGCCCATGATGGTGGGCGGAGAGAGAAGGCCCCGACGCAGCGCCCGCGCGAGGGAGGTGAGACTGCTGTCCGTCATGGCGGGAAGGATCAGAGTTTGACGTCCCAGGAGGACTGGCCGGGGAGATCCCCGATGACGATGTTGAGGGCCGTCAGTTCATCCCTGATGGCGTCGGCGGTTGAGAAATCCTTCTCCGCCTTGGCCTGATGGCGTGCGGCGATGCGCTCTTCGATGAAGGAGACTTCAAGGTTCCTCGACTGCAGCACGAAATTGCGCAGCTCGGCGAGGAAGGCCGCAGGCTCCTGCTCGAGGATGCCCAGCACCGAGGCGGTCTGCCGCAGCTCGTCTCGAAGCACCCTGATGGTGTGCATCACCGATGCCTCGCCGATCTTCCGCAGCTGTTTCGGGCGCATGGCAGCGAGTTCATTGAGGGCTTTTGCGGCCTCGCCCATGTGGGAGATGGCCAGGGCCGTGTTGAAGTCGTCGTCCATGGCCTCCTTGAACAGGTCGCCCAGCTTGCCGGCGATGTGGGGCTGGAGCAGGGGCTCGTTCTCGTCGATGTCGACCCCTGAGAGGACCTGGTCGGCCCGTTCCAGGGTCTTGTAGAAATACTGGAGCCGCTCCGCGGCGATATCCACGGTCCCGCGGACCGTGACGCCCTCTTCGTTGATTCTGGTCCGGGAGAAGTCGATGGGGCTCTTGTAGTGGACCGAGAGCACCAGGAATCGCCACACCTCGGGCAGTGCGAGCCGGGAGGCGTCGGCCAGGGAGAGAAAGTTACCAAGGGACTTGGACATCTTCACCCCGTCGACGGTGACGAAGCCGTTGTGGATCCAGTTGCGTGCAAATTCTCCGCCGTAGCCTCCCTCCGCCTGGGCGATCTCGTTTTCGTGGTGGGGGAAGATGAGATCCTTGCCGCCGCCGTGGATGTCGAAGCCCTCCCCGAGGTACTTGTGGGACATGACGGAGCACTCGATATGCCATCCCGGGCGGCCCTTTCCCCAGGGACTGTCCCATGCCGGCTCTCCAGGTTTCGCAGCTTTCCACAGGGCAAAATCAACCCCCGTGCGTTTGCCCTGGCCTGGGGCCACACGGGCCCCTTCCATGAGCTGGGACCAGTCACGCCCGGAGAGCTTGCCGTAGGCGCCGGTCTTCTCGTTGTAGGCGGGCACGTCGAAGTACACGTCGCCGTCGGACTCATACCCTACCCCGTTGGCGATGATCTGCTCGATGAGTTCGATGATCTCGGGGATGTGATCCGAGACCTTGGGCTCCACGTCTGGGGTCCGCATGTTGAAGGGCTCGAAGTCCTGCTGGACCTCACGAATGAAGTACTCTGAGACGTCGAGGGCCAGGTGCCTCGAACCATCAGATGCGTCGAGGATCCTTTTGTCATCGGCGTCGCGCAGGGCCCATTCCCCCTCGGTGAAGGTACGGTAACGCTCCCCCCGGCGCCAGGCGCCCTGGGGCCCCTGGGCGATCTCGTCGGCCCGGGCGATGATCTTGTCGTCGATGTCCGTGTAGTTGCGGATGTAGGTGACGTCGTACCCCGCATAGCCGAGGTAGCGGACGATGGCGTCGAAGGAGATGACGGAGCGCAGGTGGCCGATGTGACATCTGTCGTACACGGTCACGCCGCAGACGTAGATGCCGATCTTGCCGGGGTCCCGGGGAACGAGTTCTTTTTTTCGCCCTGAAAGGATTTCGTGGATATGTACAGGCACAGTCTACTCCCTTGATGTCTCGATACGTCGTATTTCTTTGATCTTGCGAAGCATTCTCAGGCAGGTAATAAAACGGTTCTCGTCGATTTTCCAGTTGTCGTCCTGCCGCAGCTCCATGGTCAGGTGGACATGGTGGGGGCCCGGCGCTCTGGAGTCTGCGCTCAGCGAAACGATGTTCAGGTGGTTCCTGGCCACAATCCCGGTGATCTTCCCCGCAAGCCCGATGCTGTCCTCCACCGTGATGCTCAGGGGAACCTCGGAGGGGAGCTTGATCTGCCATTTGACCGGGATGATGGTCCGGTTCTGGTCGAGGTTGGGGCAGGACTTGCTGTGGAGGTGGATGACCCCGATTGTGTTGTCTCCCGCCGGGGCGAGCTGCATCACCACATCTTCGTCCACCAGCGGGAAGATGTTGCAGCAGTCCGGATAGGCATACATCAGGTTGTTCAGATCGTCGATGACCCGTGGCAGGACGATGGACCGCCGGGCGAAGAACCCCTCGGTGGGGACCGCGATGCCGTGGGATTCCAGGATCTGAGAGACGCTCACCTTGCCCAGTCCCACGTCGATGATTTCTTCGGCCGAGCAGATGAGGGTCCGCTCGCCTCCCTCCTCGAAGACGATCTCAGGGACGTCGTAGAGCTCGGAGAATTCGAAGAGCAGTTTCTTCCCCGACTCATAGGCGATTCGGTTGTAATAGGTCCTGATGGTGTCCCGGTAGTTGGCCAGGGCTTTTCTGGACTTCATGATGTGGAAGTAGCTCTGTCGGATATCAGGCGCATCGCTCGTCTGGAGCTCGACGGCCTCACCATGGCTGAGCACATAGTCCGTTGGCTGATGCTGTCCGTTCACCAGCGCTCCGCTGCAGTAGAGTCCGATGTCTGACTCAACGAGATAGGCCAGATCGATGACGGTGGACCCCTTGGGGAGCCTGATGAAGGAGCCGGAGGAGAGGCGCACCTGGATGTCAGCCACGGCGGAGGAGGTGATGCTCTGCAGGTCCGTGTACCGCATGTTCTCGATATTGGAGATATTGTTCACGAACGCCATGAGGGACGTGTAGTAGAACCTGCGCAGCTCCTCATTCTTGAAGTCCGAGAGGATTCCCTTGTCGACGATCCCCTCGGTCTCCTGGGAGACGATCTCCAGCAGCCAGGTCTCTCTCCGGTACACCACGGTCGTGGTGATGGCCCGATAGCCGTTGGCCAGAGGAGAGACCACGTAGTCCTTCCAGCTCTCGGAGACCACCGAGATGTCGTCGGGGCGTGTGACATAGGTCGGGGAGGAGAGAGAGCGCCCCGCCGTATGCACGAAGCCGAGCACGGTGTACATGTCAGCGATGGAGGGTACCCTGAGCCGCAGCTTGAAGGGGGGCGCCGTGAGCTTGATCCGCTCGCGATCACGATCGAGGTAATCGGTCAGGGTCGGATAGAACTGCAGGAACTTGACGCTGACACGATCCGCCACTGCCCGGCGGATAACATCCTGGAGGAGGGCAGCCTCGGTGTTGTACGTTTTCTGGCGGGTGTCCAGCCGCTTGTGCAGACTCTCAAACTGGTCAGGGAAGAAGGGCTTGATGGACTTGGCGACCAGCTCGGACGCGATGAGCCGCATGCCCAAAATATTGGCCAGGGAGGAGTAGATGTAGATGGTCTCCTGTCCGTAGCGGCGCTGCTTCTCATCGCGGAATACATCGATGGTCGTCATGTTGTCCCGACGGTCCAGGATCTTGATGAGGATGGTCCGCAGGAGGTTGTCGGCCTTGTCTGGTCCGAGAATCTTCAGGAAGGTCAACACTTTGTCTCGGTCGACCATCGCCTTGTCCTTGGACTTGACCTTGGACAGCCCCTCAACAATCTCTGCGACGTCCAGACCAAAAAGATCCGTCAGTTCTTCACGGGAGGTCGGCGTGTCTTCAATGATATCGTGGAGGAGGGCCGAGATGATCCCGGTGCTGTCCAGACCATGCTCGGCACAGGAGGTCGCCACGTTGATCGGGTGCATGACATAGGGCTCGCCGGTCTTGCGGGGCGACTGCGGGGCGTGGGCCTCTATGGCGAAGAGCAGGGCCCGGGCGACGTCGTCGAGCATGCTCTCGGAGTTGGGCCAGCTGCGCCAGATGAAGGTGAAGAGACGTGAGGCGCTTCTCACGAGGGCTGAGATGTATCGCTCCCGGATATTCGTCTCCGGCCAGTGGTGTGCCCAGATCTCCCAGACGATCTCTTTGATCGCGGGGCGGAGGTCGTTGGCTCGCTCGGAGGGGGACTGGAATGGGGCCATGGCGCGGTTATAGCCTGTTTGGAGGCGAGGTACAAGTCAACTTCAATAATTCACTCAGGCCGGAATGTCTGTTCCTTTAATCAGGGATGGCACATCCGAGAAGCTTTCCCTGAATCCCGTCGATGGTGACGGAGAGTTCTACACACTCTGTGGAGTAGGGACAGTCTGTGGTCTCCGTGCACGGCGTGAAACAGGTCCTGCGGAAGCAGTATCCGCTTAGGCACTGTGCATCCGTGGAGCACGCCTTCCCGCTCTCTGTCCCGAGCTCGTTGGGCGGGGGAATGCAGAAGGTGCCCAGCTCATCACGGGACATGGGGAGGGCGGTACAGACCAGATCTTCCGCGCACTCCGACGCGACGCTGCAGGCCGGGGCGTTGTCCGGTCCGCAGACTCCATCGCCACACACGGTGCTCTCCCAACAGGTTTTGGTTTCGACATAGACTCGCGTGTCGTCACTGTCCTGGCAGGCCTCGATGGCGGAGAGATCTTCACTGCAGCGGACCGTCCCGAGGGAGCAGGGGGGCACGAAATCCGGATCGTAGTCCGGGTTTGGCTCGGTGCAGGCCCACGCTGCAGACGCAACGGCCAACGCTATGATGAATCGAATCAGGTTACGCATGACGACCAATCACTTAAAATCTGAAAGAGAGCATGAGCCCCTTGGCTGTGCCCGAGACCGTAGGGGTGACGGCAACCTTGGGTTCTTTCTCTCCCTGATAGACAGTGTAGAACAAATATCCCGCGAGGCCACCCACGGCGAGCCCCGTGAGGGTGAAGGCGTATCCGGCCGTGGCTGTGGCATAGCGCTCACGGCACGTTTCGTTGTATGTCGTGTCGCAGGTAAGACTGTGGTCGATGGAGAGGAGGTAGATGCCAGCCACGAGGGAGGTGAGGGCGATTCCACCGAGGGCGTAAACCCAAATTTTTTTTGGAGGAGAGGGGTTGTCGTAGGTGGGGAGGGCCATCTTCTCTGCGGGGCCTGTCTTGACCTTTACGATGGGCTCCCGCAACTTGGCCAGATCGCGCTTCAGCCTCTCCTCACGGGCCTTGGCCTCGGCGAGTCTGCGCTTCACTTCCTCGAGTTGCTTCTCCTTGTGTTCCTTCTTCCAGGTCTCGTGCCCTACGACGAAGAGCGCC
>QKIM01000502.1 GCA_003249585.1 Deltaproteobacteria bacterium | reverse complement strand
ATGGTGGAGACTCCCGCCGCCGCGCTGCAGGGCAAGGAGATGGTCCAGGCCCTCCGCCAGCAGATCCCCGGCGTCCCCGCAGAGGCGCACCCGCGCTACGGCTTCGCCTCCTTCGGGACCAACGACCTCACCCAGACCACCCTGGCCATCTCCCGTGACGATGCGGACAAATTCCTCCCCGTCTACGTGGAGCGCGGCTACTTCGATCGCCACCCCTTCATCTCCATCCACCCCATGGTAGAGAAGCTGGTGCGCACCTTCGTGACCGAGGCCAGAGCCGAGGATCCCCACTTCGAGATCTTCATCTGCGGCGAGCACGGCGGGGACGTCTACACCGTCGAGCGCCTGCACCTCATCGGCCTCTCGGGCATCTCCATGTCCCCCGGCAAGGTGTACCGCTCCATCATCAAAGCCGCCCAGTCCCAGATCAAAAACCCCCGCTGACACCAACAACTGAATAATACAGGGGGAGCCTCTTGGCGCGCGTGAGCCCCGACGGCACGACATGCACGCGCCCCGGCCATGCGTGTTTTGCCGTGTGGCTGATTCCCCCCGCGCTGGACGATGTTGTTGAGTGTGGCTATCTGAAGATGTAGTGGAAGGTGAACTGGCCGCTCACCGGCAGATACAGGTCAAGACCGCTCTCGGTTCCGAGACTGGGGCCGATGGCCGTCATCATCTCCAGACCGAATCGGAAGGGGGTGAGCTCCAGGTAGATCCCGGCCTTGCCCATGGCGCCCGCGGCGATGAAGACATTGTCACCGTCCCAATCGTCCCAGTAATCATAATAATAGCGGTCGATGTTGCCCAGCGCGGCGAACAGTCCCCCTCGAAGGGAGATGAAGATCTTGCGATCCGTGGTGAGGGGGAAATCCCAGTTCATGCCTGCGAAGGCGTGAATGCCCCACTCGCTGCCGCAGTACCGTTCGTTGTTGTAATACCGGCAGTGCTCGCTGCGGGAGACGAAGCCCAGCTCATATGCCCAGCGCCGATTGCCCGTTCGTTGCGTGAGCATGCCTACGGAGAAGAGGAACCCGTCGGGGGTTACCTCGTGGCCATCCTGCCAGCCGAGATTGATGGTCAGATCGGTCCCGGAGGTAAAGGGCTGCGGCTTGGGGGGATCAATGGTCATGGTCAGGGAAGTGATGAGGATCATCAGCGATGTCATGGTCTACTCCTCAGTTGTTGAGTGCTTGAATGAAAGAGTGCGCCGGGCTCAGAAGGCACCATTGTCGGCTGGAGGCGGTGCGTTGCGGCCATCGAGCTTGTTCTCGATACGGTCGAGCTTGGTGTCCATGGCCTTGAGCTTCTTCATCTCCTTGCCACCGATCCAGCCCATGGTGATGGAGAACACCATGGTGGTGACAGAGAAGCTGTCGTCCTCGGCGTAGTCGCCGAAGCTCATGACCGTACGGCCGATATCCACCGAGGGCATGAAGTAGAAGGTCTCTCCCGTGTATTTGAATCCCACGCCGCCCCCCATGGTGAGGGAGTTTGCCATGAATCCTCCGTTGTCGCTGAAGTCGTCGCTCTCACTGTCGTCCATGGCCGACTTGAAGTTGATATAGGACGAGTAGAGGAAGAGGTTGATGGAGAAGTTGGAGGAGAGGTCATAGGTCATGATGACCGGCAGGTTCACGTTGACGCCCTCGATAAGGAGGAAGGTCCGGTACCCCAGGGCCGGGGCAATGGCCATATGCAGCTTCTTGTCGATGCTCTCGAAGAACTTGTATTTGAAATCGAGCTCGAAGAGCATGGACCCCAGGGCGACGCGACCGCCCACTTCCATGTTGTTGCCCAGCCCGATATGATAGGCCAGCTCGGGGATGAGGTTGGGAATGGTGATGGGATCCGAGGTCTCGTCGTTGTTGACCTTGGTGATGCGGAACCCGCTGAAGGTGAGCGAGACGTCGGACTCGCCCGCACCCAGGGTGTGGGCCGTGCGATACACGCCTGTCGCAGGACATCCCGTGAGCAGGAAGAGGGAACCCACGAGCAGCAGGGTCGTCTGTATTCGGGTGAAGTTCTTCATGGTGCCTCCTAAGGAGTTTTGGATGTTGTTCAAAGCCAAATCATTCTACCGGCAACCAGGAGAGTTGCCAAACAGAAAAACTCAACTGCTCGAGATAACCCCTTTTATTCCTGCATCAGCGGGCCATGAGGGGTATCTGGCGGCGCAGCATCTGAACACTCTGTTGCGATTCTTCCTCCGTGCAACCGAACACCCTCTTCACGGCCCGAGCGATTATTATTACTGTTGACAAACACACGGGGGATGCTTAACTATGTAAGAAATATCAACCCGGGACGCCCGACATGAGACACCTCGCGCAACTTATCATCTTCATTATATTTTCGGGCTGTTCCGCCGGCGACGACTCGGCGAACAACTCCAACAACTCCAACAACTGGAACAACGTCAACAATACGACCAACAACACCAACAACACCAGCAACACGAACAACCTCAACAACTCGAACAATAACAACAACGCAAACAACACGAACAACCTCAACAACTCCACGGCTGACGATCGGACCAGCCTCCTGTGTCTGGATGCCCGTCCGGAACCGTCGACCTATTTCATGAGCGCCGATGACTCCAACTCCCAGGCCCAGCCCGCCTGGCTCAGGGAGTTGATCCTGGACCGCGCCGTCACCCGTGCGGACCTCGCCGGGATACCACCGAGGGAATACGAATTCCTCAACTACTACTCCTTTGATTTCACGTCTGGGACTCCGGGTTCCCTGGCCATCAACCCTGAGCTCGCCCAGGACCCTGACGGAAGCTACCGTCTCCTTGTGGGACTCACGGCCTACAAAGTTTCCGCCGCCGGGCGACGCCCCTTCAACTTCACCTTCAGCATCGACACCTCCGGCTCCATGGACGGCACCCCCCTCGAGACCGCCAAAGACATCGTGAGAACCATCTGCGCGGCCATGGAGCCCGGCGACGTGGTCTCCATCGTCGACTGGGACTTCTACACCCATACCCTGCTCTCCCAGCACGTGATCCAGGGGCCCGACGACCAGACCGTGTCCCAGAGCCTGTCCCAGCTGTCCGCCAGCGGCGCGACAAATCTCTATCGCGGCCTGGTGAAGGCGTACGAGATCGCCAACGCCAACTACTCCACCGCCTATCTCAACAGGGTCATCCTCATCTCAGACGGCAACGCCAACGTCGGTGTAACCGAGGCCGATCTCATCGGCCAGGAGGCAGCGAAAGAAGAAGGCGACGGAATCTTCCTCATTGGCCTTGGCACCTCGGACATCTTTGATCACGAGTTCATGGACACGGTCACCGACCTGGGCAAGGGAGCCTATCTCTATATCCCCGACGCCGCAGAGGCCGAGAAGATGTTCAGCGGCAGCCGGGTCTACGCCAACACCGAAATCGCGGCCCTCAACGTCCGTCTTCAGGTGACCCTGCCCTCCATGTTCGTGGTGCGTGAGTTCCATGGCGAACAGATCAGTTCCATCCCCACCGAGGTGAGGCCCCAGCACCTCTCACCCAACGACTCCATGCTCTATCATCTCCAGCTCGAGGACTGCGGCTCCGAGGAAGAGGAGACCGGCTTCATCTTCACGGCGACCTGGCAGAGCCCCTTCTCCGGGGAACCTCGCACCCTGAGCCGGACCCTTACCCTGTCCGAGCTGCTCTTGGCACCTGCGACAAACCTTGAGAAGGCCGACCTCGTCATCGCCTACGCGCGCCTGCTGGTAAACGCGAGCTCCCTGTCAGCCGAGGACCAGGAAACCCGGAGACTGGACCTCCTGGGCCAGATCAATACGTACCTCGAGACGTCGGAGGATCCCGACATGATGGAGATCAGTGCCGTCCTAGAAGCATTTTAGGAAGGATCCGGCGACCTTCGCGCCCAGCCGCGCCGAGGGACCGACCACACTGTTGACCAGCGAAGCGACCTCTGCATGGGGGGAGGCGACGGCGCGGGCACATCGAAAACCGAAGTGATGATAGATCCGTTTCTGGGAGGGGAAGTGTCCCCGGCGGTAGCTGCCGTAGGCATGGGCGGCCCCCCAGTACCAGGATCCACCTCGGACTACCCGCTCTTTGTACCCAGGGCAGTGCTCATCACCGTTGCAGGGGCCCCGGGGATTCTCTCCGAAACAGAGGGCGCCGCAGTGGTCATAGCTCTCCGAATACCAGTCGAGGACGTATTCATCGGTATTCCCGATCATATCGTAGAGTCCATATCTGTACGCACGGCGGCTTCCCACGTTGGAGGTCCTGCCCTTTTCCCTCGAGACGGCCTTGCGACCGCATCCGCGCCCCTTGGCGTTCTTGATCACCGCGAGCTCACAGGTCACGGGAGCGTTCCCCCATGGATACAGGTCACCATCGGGGCCTCGGGCCGCCTTCTCCCATTGCGACTCTGTAGGGAGGTCCCCCAGATGCACACGGCAGTAGTTGCGCGCCGCATACCAACTGAGCCCCACCTTTGGTTGATCCTCATCGCAGAAGTGGTCATAGTTGGTCTTCTGGTAGGCGCATCGGCCGTGGCGGACACAGCGGTCGTACTCTCCAGCGGTGACCTCGTACCGGTCGATCCAGAAGGTATCCACATAGATCTTTGCCTGGGACCGCTGATCCCGTCTTCGGTCATTGGCGCCGCGAATGAACCATCCACCGGGGACACAGCTCATCCCAGGCGGGACGTCACCGCAGGGGGTCGCAATTCGATAGGACGGGGAAAAGAGCTGGCTGAGAAGGGCAAAAAAGAGCATGGCCTTTTATACCCCCGCACCACCAAATAGCAAATATTCACTTGCCGGGAGTCGACGACAACAGAGAGACGGCCCGCTCGACCTGGTCCACCAACTCCCAGACGTCCCCTGTGGCGTCCCCTCTGGCGATCAACTCAAGCGCCTTGCACATCTCCCCCTCGCGTTCCAGTCCCAGGGCGAGGATCCCCCCCTTGATCCAGTGGGCTTTTTTTGCGACAAAGGCCATGTCCACGGACTGGAGTGCCTGCTTGAGTTCCTCGAGTCCGGCGAGCAGGACGGGGACGGACTCGATGAGCAGCATCTCGATCTCTGCCATGTCGAGCCCGTGGTTCTCCATGAGCCAGACGATGGACCGGTCACGAGGCGAGATTTCCACGTTGGTGTTGAAGACGGGGCCAGAGGCTTCGGGTTCATCCTTGAGCAGCGCCTTCTTGATCTCGCCCTCCTGTCCGAAGCTGTATACCGTCCGATAGATGGACGCGAGGATCTTCTCGGGAAGCAGCGGCTTGGAAAGGTAGTCGTCCATTCCCGCCTCCATACACCGCTCGCGATCCTTGCCCAGGGCATGGGCGGTCACGGCGATGATACTCAGGTGCCCGCCCTTGAGACGTTTCATCAGGGCCGCCGCGAGTTGGGGCGTGAGCTCGGGGATCATGAGATCCCCCCTCTCGATCTGGCGGATGATCCGCGCCGCGGACACGCCGTCCAGCTCAGGCATCTGTACATCCATGAGCACCACGTCGAAATCGTTTTCCGCCAGCACCTTGAGCGCCTCGAGTCCCGTCTCGGCCTCCGAGACGCGATGCTGCT
>QKIM01000057.1 GCA_003249585.1 Deltaproteobacteria bacterium | reverse complement strand
AGATGGCGGGTCGGCCGAGCGCACCGTCCCCAAGAATGGGGACAACAATGAGTCTGGCGACGGGACCGGTGGTGGTGGCGGCGCCGTCGGTCGTATCGTTATCCACGATTGCCTTGAATTTTTATCCGGGGGGACCTATTCTCCCCTTCCGAATCTGGCGGGAAGCCATCTGCCCTGAGGCGAAGACAAACATGCTCTCCTTGGACATCATCAACGATCTCATCGACCACTTCCACAACGGGCCCATCTCCGATGCCCTCCACGCGTCGCTCTCCTTTTTGGAGAAGGAGTTCGACCTCGACGGCATCGGCGTCATCCTCGAGGACACGGCCCAGTCGGTCTTCTCCCTCATCGCCTCATCCCAGATGCGCAACATCCACGGGATGCCCCTCAAACCCCTGGTTAACTTCGAGGGCCCCGAGAAAACGGTACTTTTAACCTCCCAGGTCAACACCGAGGACCTCAGTTTCCAGTTGGAGCTCGATCTCGAGGAGCCGAGCGCCATGGGCATGTACTTCGTCCGGCCCGTTCCCTCCTCTTTTTACAACATCATCTTCGTGGCCTTCGGTGTGAAACCCATGCTGGAGCAGCTCGACCTCGAGACCCTCACCAAGCTCTACTCCCTTCTGCTTCGGGACTCCCACTTCCTGCGCCAGATCAAAGAGAAGACCAACAGGGTCAACATCGAAGATCTGGAAGAAGAGAAGAAACCGCGCGAGATAGAGACCTACAAAGAGCTCTTTGAGACCACCGACGACGGGGTCCTCATCCTCGGCAAGGATTACGAGATCGTCTACCTGAACCACGCCGGAGAGTCCATCACCGGGTATGCCCGCACGACGCTCCAGGGGAACCCCATCACCAATTACATCTCCGAGTATCACGCGGCGATCTTCACCTTCCCGCCCAACCTCATTCCCTCGAACTTCGATCTCGATGTCTTCACGGTCTCCAGGGAGATCGTCCACCTGGGGGTCATCCGCAGCTCCCTGCTCATCGAAGAGGGGTATACGGTGCTGATCTTCAGGGACATCACCGAATCACGGATCATGGAGGAGCGTCTCCAGTCCACCTCGGACTTCCTCATGAAGCTTGTGGACAACTCCGTGGTCGCCATCGTGGCCTGCGAGCTCAACGAGAAGATCATCCTCTTCAACCCATCGGCACGCAAGCTCTTTGGATACAAGGCCACGGAGGCCATGGAGCATCACGTGATGTCCGACCTCTTCCCCTCCCAGGAGGCCTGGGTGCAGGTGCTGGATCAGATCGCCGACAAGCGATTTGGCGGCGAGTCGAGGCTGGATCCCACCAAGTCCACGGTGCGCAATTCCGCGGGAGAGATCGTTCCCGCCAACATCTCGGCCTATACCATCCCCCTCTACGGCGACACCAAGAAGGCGGTGGTCGTCTTCGTCACCGATCTCCGAGAGCAGATGCAGATGGAGGAGAAGCTCTCCGAGTATCGCGAGCGGCTGGCCGAGAAGGAGAAACAGGCCCTCATCTCCGAGCTCGCGGGGGCCATGGCCCATGAACTCAACCAGCCCCTCATGTCCATCATCGGATACTCCGAGCTGCTGAAGAAGCCCGATCTCCCCGCGGAGAAGGTGGAACGGGCGGTGAACCATATCGGCGGAGAAGCCGAACGTATGGCGGAGATCGTCAAAAAGATCGGCAACCTCACCCGGTACGAGACCCGCAGGTATGTCGGCACCGCCAATATTCTCGACCTTGACCGCAGCTCGGGGGGAACGCCCGAGTCATGAAGGCCAATGTCACCAGCCTCCTCGAGGAGCTCGAGACGCTCTCCGAGAAACTGCACGTCGCCATCGTCTATGAAAAGATCCGCTCCATCCACCCGCGCAAGGGTGGGCTGTGCCTGATCAAGGGACAGTACCGCCTGTACATAGAGAAGAAGTCCAGTATTTCGGAGCGGGCGGCCATCCTTCTCGATTCCCTCTCACTGTTCGACCTGGAAGATGTCTTCATCTCTCCTCGGACCCGCGAGCTCCTCGCCGCCAAGCAGGTGGAGAACCGGGAGCGTGGGCGGGTGCTCCCCGGTGGGCCCGGTTGAACGCACCAAGGTGTCCCATGATCAGATTCCCGATTCTCTGTATGCTCATCCTCATCCCTGTCGCCTGCCAGAAGAAGCAGGATGAGGCCACCCCCAAGGAGCCCCCTGTCAAGAAGGCCGTCGCCGGCATGGACGCCATGGGGACGCCCATGGGAGCCCGGACACAGCTGCCCAAGGAAAAGGTTGCCCCTGTGAAGATGATCGGCCCCAAGGATGAACTCAACTGCCAGTCCATCTGCGATCACCTGGGGTACTGTCAGCAGAAGACCCGCAACCACCCCCCCTCACTGCGCCGCAAGACCACCTGCATAGCCCGCTGCAAGGGGGAGAAGTCTGATACGGGGAAGGCCATGAACAAGGTCATTCGCGCCTGTGTCGACGCCAACCGCGGGGACAACTGTGACAAGCTCATGGAGTGCATGAAGACCCGACTGCGAGAAGTCCGCAAGAGCTTCCTGTCCATGAAGCAGCCTCCCCGCACCGGACTGAAATAAACTCCCCGAAAAGAGTTGATGTCATGAGGGGGCAATTCTGGCATAATATGCCTTTGCGCTTTTTCCAACAACGCCCGCCCGTTATCAGCAAAGGAGTTTGTATGAAGGACAAAGATCAGATGTGCGCCGTTACCCTCGAGGGGAAGTCCATCGAGGTTCCATACAACACCACCGTCCTCGACCTCTTTCGGGAGCACTACCCCGAGGAGGAGTTCCAGACCAAGATCGCGGCGCTGCTCAACAACAGGCTCTACGGGCTCACCACACCCATCCGGGCCAACTACACCATAGTTCCCATCACCCGCAAGGACCGCATGGGTCAGACTGTCTACCGCCGCAGCGTCTCGCTGCTCCTCACCGAGGCGGTCAACCGCCTCTATCCCGGCTCGAGGCTCATCATCGGCCAGTCCATCCAGGACGGGTACTTCTTCCACATGGCCGAGTACGCCGAGGGGATCTCCAAGTCCATGATTGAGGCCATCGAGGCCGAGATGCGCAAGATCGTGGAGGAGGACCTCCCCTTCAAGGTGGAGTCGCACTTCGTCGATGACGTCACCCACCACCTGCGCAAGCACGGCGACGAGGCCAAGGCCAACCTGCTGCAGATCCACTGGTGGCCCCAGGTGCGTCTGGTGAAATGCGGGAGCACCGTGGATTTGTTCCACGACCCCTATGTCCCCTCGACCGGATACTGCAAGCTCTTTGCCCTGGCACCTTACTGGCCCGGCCTGGTGTTGCGCTTTCCTGCCCAGGACAAGGACAGTATCCCCGGCAAGATCAGCCAGCTCCCCACCCTCTTCAACACCTACATGGAGAGCCGCCAGTGGAACCAGATGCTGGGGGTCGAGAACCTCGGCCAGCTCAACGGTGTTGTTCTCAACGGCGACGTGGAGCACATCATCAAGGTGGCCGAGGGACTCCATGAGAAGAAGATCGCCACCATCGCCGACACCATCGCCCAGCGGCAGCGCGACATCCGCCTGGTCATCATCGCGGGCCCATCCTCATCCGGAAAGACCACCTTCTCCAAGCGGCTGGCCGTGCAGCTCATGGTCAACGGCATCCGCCCGGTGACCATCGAGATGGACAACTTCTTCGTGGAGCGCGATCAGACCCCCCGTGACGAAAAGGGCGACTACGACTTCGAGTCCATCGACGCCATCGACATCCCCCTGTTCAACGATGTCCTCGTGCGCCTCATGGAGGGCGAGGAGGTCCTCACGCCCATCTTCGACTTCAAGAAGGGGGGCAAGGTGCCCATGGACAAGTGGAACCCCATGCGGCTCGAGAAGGACCAGGTGCTCATCATCGAGGGCATCCACGGCCTCAACGAGCGTCTCACGGCCAACGTGCTGGGGCACCGGAAGTTCAAGATCTACATCTCGGCCCTCACCCAGCTGTGCATCGATGACCACAACCGCATCTACACCTCCGACACCCGCCTCATCCGACGCATCATCCGTGACCGCAACTTCCGCGGCTACTCAGCCGCCGACACCATCATGCGCTGGCCCTCGGTGCGCAAGGGTGAGATGAAGCACATCTTTCCCTTCCAGGAGAAGGCCGACGTCATGTTCAACTCGGCCCTGGTCTACGAGCCCGGTGTGCTCAAGACCGTGTGCGAGCGGGCGCTGCTTGAGGTGAAGCCAGACCACCCGGCCTTCGCCGAGGCCTTCCGGCTCCTGCGATTCTTCAGGCTGGTCATGCCCATCTCCAAGGCCAACATCCCCCCCAACTCCATCATGCGGGAGTTCATCGGAAAATCCTCCTTCAAGTACTGATCCACAGTATCAAGACGGTGTCTACCAGGGGACAATGGGGGTGGGGGTCAGGGCGTTCTGCGCGGTTGTTCCGATACCCAGTCGTCCCAAGTAGTTCCAGCCCCAGCACAGTACGGCGCCCTCTTCCGTGATGCCGCAGGTGTGGAAGCCGCCCGCCTCCAGGTACAGGAACGTGTATCCGCCGGCCACTGCCGTGGGGACGTTCCGGTTGGTCTGCGAGTTGTCGCCCAGCTGCCCGTAGTTGTTGGCCCCCCAGCACCAGGCGACGCCAGCGGCGGTGAGGGCGCAGGTGTGGCTGTCACCGGCCGAAATGGAGATGAAGGTCTCCGATGTGTAGACGGCCACTGGAGAGGAGGACACGGCTCCAAAGCCGATGCCCAGCTGGTCATAGCTGTTGGATCCCCAGCAGTAGGCTGCCCCTGTGGTGGTGAGTGCGCAGGTATGGGTCGACCCCGCGGTAATGGTGGAAAAGGAGAGCGATCCGTCAACCGGGGTCGGGGTACTGGAGTCTTCGGTGGTCCCCAGACCGAGCTGGCCGCTGCCGTTGGCCCCCCAGCAGTAGCCTGTCCCCGTGATGTTCACCCCGCAGGTATGATCAGCGCCCGTGGTGATGTCCGAGAAGGAGATGGAACCGGTAACGGGGGAGGGCATGAGGTTGCCGGAGGTCGTTCCGTTGCCCAGTTGGCCGGAGCCGTTGTTGCCCCAGCAATAGACGGTGCCGCCGCCCCCTATGCCGCAGGTATGGGTATTGCCGGCGTCGATCAGTGAGAACTGTATCGTTCCCGAAACAGCTGCAGGGGTGAGTCGGTCGGTATAGGTGCCGTCTCCCAGCTGTCCGGCGCTGTTTTCTCCCCAGCACATCGCATTTCCACTGGCCTTGATCGCACAGGTGAACCCTGTGCCCCCTTTGATTATCTGGAAGACATCCGTACCCGAGACCAGAAGGGGACTGTTGCTGGAGACGAGGGAATTGTTACCGAGAGCGCCGGTGGTGTTCTCCCCCCAGCAGTAGGTCTCGCCGGTCGAGGTGATCATGCAGGAGTGGGAGTTGCCCATTCCGAGGGTCGTTGCCTTCAGACATGCGCTGGTGTCGAAGCGGCAATCCGAACAGGCCAGGGTCCCCCCCTGCAGATAGCCCATGGATTCGCAGGTGGCGCCGCCCAGTTCGTCGCCGTCGCAATCCTCCCCGTAGTCATCCTGGATGGTGGCGTCTCCGCACATCCCCTCGGCGATGCAGTTCGTGAGATCGAACAGGCAGTCGTCTCCACAGATCAGTTCACCCCCGTAGTAGTCGAAGGATGTACAGGTCATGCCGTCGAGCTGGAGACCGTCGCAGGTCTCGAAGGGGTCGTCGATGTGGTTGTCGCCGCACATTCCGTAGTCATCGCAGCTCGAAAGGTCGAAGGTGCAGTCGGTGTCGCAGGTGAGCGTGCCACCATAGTAGCCGAGGGATTCACAGGTCTCCCCTCGAGGTCCGTGCCCTCGCAGTCTTCCAGCTCGTCCACCTGCCCGTTGCCGCAGGGGTTCCCCTCGCAGGCGACCGTGGGGTCGATGATGCACTGGTCCGTGCAGGTGAGGGTGCCGCCCTCATAGCCGTAGTCCGTGCAGCTTTGGCCGCCGAAGTTGTCTCCTTCGCACTCCTCGGCGCTCTGCAGGGATCCGTCGCCGCAGCTGCCCGATGCCTCGCACTGGGTCAGCACGAAGGTGCAGTGGTCGTCACAGGCCAGCTCGCCACCATGGTACCCGAGGGTGACGCAGGTCTCGCCCCCGAATTCGATACCGTCGCACTGTTCGCCGATGTCCACCACCCCGTCACCGCAGGTGTCGACACTCTGGTCGTCGTCGTCGCATCCGGCGACAAGAAAGAGCAGCAGGGGAATGAGAAACAGTCTTTTCATGATGAAAACCTCCCGAGGTGATGAAGTGTTTTCACCATAGCATCAGACGGGCAAAAGAGAAACCGGGAGTTTACCGACTGCGCTGAGGAGCGCTCCACTCCGGCAGTTGCTGGTGAAGCTTCAGCCGCACCCGCTGTTGCGCCACGCCCTCCATGACCTCATCGAAGTTGGCAAAAGGGTTCCCCGAACCTGGGAGCGAGGCGCTGGCCTCAGGGAAGAAGAAGGGACCGTCCGTGGCATCTTCATGAACGATGTTCCACCATGTCACAATGCGCTCCCTCGCCTGAAAGAGTGTGTCTGCCGTGATGAGCCGGTCGGATTTGCTGCAGTTCACCTCAGGGTTCGCTGGAAGCAGATTCCACAGATCGTTGTTGGGCCAGCGAGCGAAGGGGAAGAGGTGATCCACGGCCACCCTATGGATATTGTGCAGCCGCTTGCCGCTCCAAACACAGTGCAGGGTCCTTCGTGACATGGCCCGCTCGATGATGGGGCGCATGCGCTGCTGTGCCCGGACGGGATCCTCCCATCGGATGGCATTGTAATAGTTATCCAGGGGAAACCGGTCCTTGCCGTTGAACTCGACCATCTTGGCTACCCACTCTTGGTCGATGGCCGGTTCCAGCCAGCACCCATAGCGGATCATGGCATCCCATATATGGATCGGTACAGTGAGCGTTCCGAAGGAGGAGAGGATGGGGGCATCGAGCGTCCATTCGCTTTCTTGTATTCGTGCGGTGTGTTTTTTCGAGATGAAGACCTGAGATCCTGGCGTTGTGTCGTTCATGCCCGGGTACGTGATGAAACGGGCAGGCATCTTCGCGATATGATCCCTGGCGCGACGCAGCGCGGAAAAAAGGGCTGCGCCTCGATCACCGGTGAATTGGCGCCCGATCTCCAGGTCGTCGATGGTCAAATCCGTTTGGGAATGGAGGAGTGCGAAGGCGTCAGCCGACATGTTCTGCCCTTTCCCGATCTGTCGCATACCCTGTTCATTCACCGGTCGATACAGAAGCCTGAGCCAGGAAAGTGCCACAAGTCCAAAGGGAAGCACGGCCTTCCCCTGCTCCCGGAGCACCATCCCGTCGCTGTGCTGTGCTATGTGGAGGATGGCTTTGAGGAGCACCATCTTGTACGTGGCCGTCTTCTGGTCGTTGACCACGATGTGGCGCAAAAGAGGCAAGGCCCCGGTGCCGTCGTCGGGGAGCGCGAGGACGACCGTCATCCACGAGACACCAGGGCGGCCAAGGGAATCCGTTGTGGGCTCCGTGTGGAGCACCTGGAGCGCATGCCGGCGTGCCATTACCTCCAGCTCCTCGAGGTTGACGGGGTGCATGATGCGGTTGTCGGGAGAGGGGCCGTGACGGAGCGTAATGATGGGCCGTCCTCCGGGTCTGAGGAGGTTGGCCAGCTTGCGCAGGGCTCGCGCTCTGCTGTCCCTGGTGAGGTGCATCCAGATGGCATTGACCAAGATGAGTCCGTACTCCCCCTGCTCGTCTCGGAAGCTCTTGAGGTCTGGAAGGGCGTCTTGCCGCAGATCGATATGGAGTGGAGGCGAGCAGGTCTCGAAGTGGCGCCGGGCGAATTCGAGCATCCCCGGGGAAGGGTCCATGGCCGTGACCTCGTGGCCTTTTTTGGCGAGCCACGCGGCATCGCGACCAGACCCCGTCCCGACATCGAGGATGCGGCATGGAAGCTCGGGAAGAAAACGGACCCAGCTGGCGTGGATGTCTTCTGGATCAGCTTTGAGGTACTGTGCCGCGAGCTCACCGGCATTGGTTTCGTAGGGGGTGCTCATGGCATGAGAGTACCACGTATATATGTCAGGGGGAAGCGTCCTGGAGCTACTTTGAGGAGCGGATGGTGGCGCCGGCGGCGGCGAGGGCGAAGGTGCCGGCGAGGGTGGCCCACCACAGGGTGGCCAGCCGGATGAGGAAGATGGCGGTGACCACGGCCCCGGGCGACCCCGAGCGGGCGAGCAAAAGGCCCATCATCCCCTCCATGCCGCCGAGACCGCCGGGAAAGACCACGCCGGCCAGCGTGGAAATGGAGTAGACGAAGAGGGCATAAAAGGGCGACACGTCCAGCCCGGCGCCGTGGGCCACGAAGTAGAAGGCCACGGCCTCGGCGCCCCACCCCAGGGCGCCGGTGAGGAGGGTCATGGCAAGGGTGCGCGGGGTCATGAACTGTCGCACGCCTTCCAGAAGGCGTTTCACCGTGTCGAGCCGCCGTCGCACCAGAGGCAGCTTCGCCGCGAGGGCCGAGAGCAGGTGCATGCCCCGGGAGGTGGCGACCAGGAGAAAGAGCGCCAGTAAAAAGGCAGCGGAGAGGGCGAAGACGGTGATGCCGAGGCCCAGGGTGAAGACGCCCAGGGCCGCCAGGAGCAGGACCGAGAAGAGGTCCGAGAAGCGCTCCATGAAGACGACCGGGAGGGTGACGGTGGCGTCATGGCCCAGAATATGGAGGAACCAGCTCTTGATGGCTTCTCCCACCTTGCCGGGGGTCATGGTGAGGGCGAGCCCCGCGAAATGGATGAGGAGGTTCCTGAACAGGGGGACCCGGACGCCGGCCGAGCGCAGGAGCAGGTCGTAGCGCACGAAGCGCACCAGGAAGTTGCCCGTAGCAAGGGCGATGGCCAGGGCGAACCACTTCAGGGGGAAGGTCTTGAGATGGACGGCGAGGTTGTCCCAGCCGGCCCACAGGGCCATGGCCAGGTAGACGATGACGGCCAGAACGAGGGCGACGGTGATGCGCAGGCCGAGCTTCTGGCTTCGCGCGAAGGAGGCGCGCTCACTCCCCGTCATCGGGCCAGACCATGGTGACCTCGGGGACGGCCCCGGAGGGCATCGCGCCGGGCTTGCGCAGGGTGATCGAGGCGCGCCGGATCATGGGCTCCCGGGCGGCCAGGGCGACGAGGAAGGTCTCCCCGAGGCTCTCCATCATGTTGAAATGTCGACTCGCGGCCACCTCCCTGAGCACCTCCTCGATGACCCGGTAGTCCACGGTGCCTTCGAGGCGGTCCTCATCGTCGGTGGTGGAGAAGGGCTGGTCGAGGGTCAGGAGGACCTCGCACTCCAGACGATTGGTGCGGGTGCGCTCCGAGGGGAGACAGCCGATGTAGGTGTCGAGGAGGATGGACGAAAGACGGATGCTTCTGAGCATGGCTTATTTCTTTCGGGCGGGGGCGATATGGATGGCCTCTCCGTGGACAGCGCGGGCGGCCTCCATGGCGGCCTCGCCCAGGGTGGGGTGGGCGTGCATGGTGCGCCCAAGGTCATGGGCCGTGATCCTCCGCTCTACGGCCAGCAGCGCCTCGGAGATAAGCTCCGAAGCCTCGTTGCCCACTATCTGGGCCCCGAGGATCTCGTCGGTCTCGGCGTGGGCCACGTACTTGACGAAGCCCTGGTCGTGACCGCCCGCCAGTGCCCGGCCCACAGCGCCGAGCATCATCTTGCCCACCTTGACGGGGATGTCTTTTGCTTCAGCTTCGGTCTCGGTGAGCCCCACGGTGGCGATCTCGGGGGTGGTGTAGCAGACGGCGGGGACGGCCAGCGGGTTGTAGGTCGCAGGATGTCCCGCGGCGTTCTCGGCGGCGATCTCGGCCTGGGCCGAGGCGCGGTGGGCGAGCAGGGGGTTGCCGGTGATGTCTCCGGCCGCATAGATGTGGGGGACCGACGTCTCCATGCGCTCGTTCACAGGCACGAAGGGCGTCGTGACCTCCAGTCCGGCAAGGTGCAGGTCCAGATTCTTGAAGAAGGGGCGGCGGCCCACGGTCACCAGGATCTTCTCCGCCGTGACCTCCAGGGGGCCCTTCTTGCCCTCGAGCCGGGCGACCATGCCCTCGGCGGTCTTCTCGGCGCCCAGGATCCTCGTGGAGGTGTGCACGGTGATGCCCTGCTTCTTCAGGGCGCGGGCGAGCACCTTGACGCAGTCGTTGTCGATCCCGGGGAGGATCTGGTCCAGGGCCTCCACGACGGTCACCTGTGTTCCAGCCATGGCGTAGAACTGCCCCAGCTCCAGGCCGATGACACCCCCACCCACCACCATGAGGGATTTGGGGATGCTGGTGAGGGAGAGGGCGGACCGGGAGTTGATGATGTGCTCGCCGTCCACGGGGAGGAAGGGGAGGTCCACGGGCTCCGAGCCCGAGCAGACGATGGCCTTCGTGAAGGTGACGCGCTGTTCGCCCTCGGCGGTCTGGACGGCGACCTCCCCGGGAGAGACGAAGCGGGCGGACCCGTCCAGAATTTTGGTACCGTTGGCCTTTACCAGTTGTCGCACGCCGCTGGTCAGTTTGTTCACCACTCCCTCCTTGAATTCCATGAGCTTCGGCAGGTTCAGAGAGAGCCCTTCTCCGCCCATGATGCCGCAGGCTGCCCCGTTGCGGGCCTCGTCGAGCTTGCGACCCGCGGCGATGAGGACCTTGGAGGGGATGCAGCCGATGTTGAGGCAGGTGCCCCCCATGTGCTCCTGCTCAATGAGGAGGGCTCTCACGCCGAGCTGCCCGAGACGGATTCCCGCCACGTAGCCGGCGGGGCCGCCGCCGATGATGAGAATATCTGTGTTGTGCGCTTCCATGGAGACCTCCCTTTTTGCCCCGGCGAACCCGGCCGAGGGCATCCACAAGGGCGCTTATACATGAATTTTCCAGCGATGATAAGGAGAAAAGGGGGCAGTCGAAGGGAGCTCCGGCTCTGCCCGGAATTTTGATTTTTAAGAGGTTCCGGTGTAGATCCGGGGTGTCATGTACCGAAGTCTGCCCGCACTCGTCACCGTCAGCATTCTCATCGCCTGCAGTCCTTCCAAGCCTGCCCCCGTGAAGGACGCCCCCGAGTTCAGCGAAAGTCAGGGTGAAACCAACCTTCAGCGTCCCCGGCGTCCCGTGGATCCGCAGAAGCTCTTCGCCGACTACGACAAGTGCACGCGCTTCAAATACTGCAAGGCGCTCGATCACCTCAACCTCTACTTCTCGAGCCAGCAGACGGCGAAGAACTACGGGCTCCTCATCCGGGCCCTCACGGACACCTCGCCGCGCATCCAGGCCTTCGCGCTGTTTCGGCTCTTCAGTTTCAAAGACAGACCAGACCTCGTCCCCCATCTGACCGGGATCATGGAGCGGTCCCAGGACAAGACCGTGCTCAAGATGGCGCTGTCCCTGCTCTTCCTCAACGGCTCCAAGGCGTCCACGGAGTACATCACAGCACACTGGGCCGACTATCCTCGGTCCCTCAAGCTGGAGGTGGTGTGGGTCATTCGCAAGGTGGCCAGCCACCTGCCCATGGGGTTCATGGAGACCTTGGCGTCGGAGCAGCTGCCGGCGCTGCGGGCCCTCTCCCTGGAGGTCGGTGTGCGGCTCTCCAGCAACGTGGATCAATTGATGTCCTGTGTGAAGGCCATGGATGGACAGTCCGGATTCTGTGCCCTCTCCCTGGTCCGCTTCACCGAGAAGGACATCCCCGACCGGCTGGTGGCGCTCTTCGACCACTTCCATGCCCTCGCCTCGAAGCAGAGGCGGCTCCTTCGGGCTCCCTCGGAACTGGTCGAGGCCCTGGAGAAGCTCAGCGTCCAGGGACGCATCGAGCGCCGCCGTGCCTTCGAGACCGCCCTGAAGACTCTGAAGGACCGAAAGCTCGATGACCGGATCCGGGCCAGGGCAGCGCTCTTTATCGGCAGCCTCGGCGGCCGAGATGCGCGCATGGCGCTGGAGAGGTTCCGCAAGGATCGCCGTCGCCGTGTGGGGCATGCCACGCGCCGGGCCATCTACCTTTTGGAGAAGACACCGGGATAATCCGGAGAAACGCTATGGAATTGCAATGAAAATTGGGGATTGAATTGTGTAATTTTTCCCGGTTTACAGTCGAGGTTAAAAAATTACAATTTTTCTTGAACCGGATCTCCTTTTCCACTACTACCAGTGCAACATGGGCCAAGCGGCCCGAGCCCGGTCCCCCTTCCCGAAATAGAGAGATACATGGCAAACGCGTCACAGCAGCTTGGATTCGAAGCCATAATGAAGAACCTCGAGGCCATTGTCTCTCAAATGGAAAACAGTGATCTGGAGCTGGAGAAATCCATTTCCCTCTTCGAAGAGGGCATGCGGCTGACCCAGGAAGGCGAGAAAATCCTGGCGAACGCCCAGCAGCGCGTGGAGCTCCTGCTCAAGAACGGGACGGAGACAGTCCCCTTCGAGGAAAACTGAATGGCTCCCAAAATTCTCTTTGTGCATCAGTTCCCTAAACTGAACCCCATACAGCGCGCCCTCGAGACCCGAGGCTACTCAATCCTGAGAGCCTCCAACGGTCTGAAACTCATCTCCCATCTGGAGGTGGAACGGCCGGACCTCATCATCATGGATACGCGCTCTTCCTGGCCCAACAGCTTCTCACTGTGTCGCGCCCTGCGGAACGGGAAGTACAAGACCATCCCCATCTTCTTCCTCTCCAACCAGGCCACCAAGGAAGAGTCGAAGAAGTCCTACAGTTGCGGATGCACCCAGTACTTCTCCATTCCATCCGAGCTCGACACCCTCTATTCGAAGGTGGGAGAATTCGCCGGCGTACCCAGCTTCGACCACTAGGCGGATCGTCCGCCGGCCCCTGTGGAACCATTGACCAGGGGCGTATCGCATCCTCAGTTTTCAGACCTCCGTATATCGTCTGCAGGGGAAAGTGAAAGAAAGATTTTAAAATGAAATTTAGTGATTTGCAGCTTATTGATCCCATCTCCCGTGCTGTGCGCGAGGAGGGGTACACCATCCCGACCCCCATCCAGGCCGAGGCCATCCCTCACCTTCTGGAGGGCCGGGACCTTCTGGGTTGCGCCCAGACGGGGACGGGGAAGACCGCGGCCTTCGCCCTGCCCATCCTTCAGTATCTTGCCGCCAACGATCCTCACAACCAGCGCATCCGCGCTCTGGTGCTCACGCCCACCCGAGAACTGGCCGCCCAGATCGACGAGAGCTTCCGGGCCTACGGCCGTCACCTTGACCTCCACACCACCGTGGTTTTCGGCGGGGTAGGGCAGGCAAATCAGGAGAAGGCCCTGCGCAAGGGTATCCAGATCCTCGTGGCCACGCCAGGCCGCCTTCTGGACCTCATGGGGCAGGGGATCGTCCGCCTCGACCATCTGGAAATCTTTGTCCTCGACGAGGCTGACCGCATGCTGGACATGGGCTTCATCCACGACGTGAAGCGCGTCATCGCCGCCCTGCCGACCGAGCGCCAGTCCCTCTTCTTCTCGGCCACCATGCCGCCTCCTGTGGCCCGGCTTGCTGCCTCCCTCCTCACGGACCCCGTGCGCGTCGAGGTTGTGCCCCAGGCCACACCCGCGGAGCGCATCAACCAGCGGTTGATGTACGTGGACAAGGCCAACAAGAAAGAACTTCTCGGGGAGCTCATCGAAGAAGAGGAGATGGGACGGACCCTCGTCTTCACCCGCACCAAGCATATGGCCAACAAGCTGGCGCAGCATCTGCAGCGCCTGGGCGTGAGCGCGGGCGCCATCCACGGCAACAAGTCCCAGACGGCACGGACCCAGGCCCTGGCCGGGTTCAAGGACGGCAGCATCAGGGTGCTGGTGGCCACGGACATCGCCGCCCGCGGCATCGACGTCGAGGGAATCACCCACGTCATCAACTACGATCTGCCCAACGAGCCTGAGAGCTACGTACACCGCATCGGCCGCACGGCCCGTGCGGGGGCCGAGGGAGAGGCCCTCTCCCTGTGCTCCGGAGAGGAGCGGGTATATGTCACGGACATCGAGCGGCTCATCGGCATGCGCATCCCCGTGATCACGGATCAGCCCTATCACTCCGAGGAGGCGCGTCGGGGCATGGTGGACGGTGTGGCGGCCATTCCCATCCACAAGCAGCCGAGACCCCAGCGTCCCCCAAAGGACCAGCGTCCCGAAAAGAAGAGTTCCGAGGGGCGCTCGTCGTCCTGGGGCGAGGGCAGAGGGAATCGCCGTGACAAGACCTCGCGCGGGGACGCGGGGTCACGCGGGGAGAAGGCTCCCCGTCGAGAGCGGGCTCCACTCCCGGCGGCTCGGAAAGAGGGTTCCCCCCAGCGCCCGCCGCGCCCGGCCAACAGCGATCACGCCTCGGGCCGTCCCGGCCGCTCCCGCAGGCGTCGCCCCTCCCGCGCGGACCGGTAGCCGGTCCTCTCTGGATACCATGGAATCTGAAACTGGAATGGGGGCCGTGAGGGTCGAACAGGTCTAGGGCCCCGACCAGATAAGCGCTGGCCCATCGTCCTCGCGCAGGCGGGGACCCATTGTCCCCAATTTAATCCATGCGCAGCATGGTTTCCCACCTCCGCGGGAAAGACGAAATGTCAGGCGAAAGAAGCCTTGGTCGTCAAAACTGGTCGCCGCTTTAGCGGCAGTAGGCGGCGGTGGTCCACTCGGTGTCGCCATCGTCGTACTTGATGAAGAGCCTGGTGCCGCTGATGTTGAGCACCTTGCCCGAGTAGTATCTGCGGCGGTGCTTGAAGGCGCAGGAGATCCGGTCCCCGATGTGCCAGTAGCCACGCCGGCCGGCCTTGGCGACTTTGGCGGAACGCTGAGCGGCCGAGAGGGGTTTGGGGCACAGGGGGCGGCGGTAGGACCGCATCCGGGCCAGTTTGTCACCCTTGAGGATACCGATCTGCAGCGCGCTGAGTTTGTAGGTTCCTGGGACCTTGCGGCCGTCGACCCAGGTGTAGGCCCCGGGGATGGCGACGATGCGGATCCACGTCGACTTGTCCTTGTTCCAGAAGGAGACGTTGTCGCGGCGTACGGGGGCGGAGCAGTACTGCTCCTTGAAATGGGAGGCGGCGGCGATGGTCATCCTCATCTTTTTCTCGGCCTCGTTGTGGAGGATAAGGGTGCTCCCAGCGGCGAAGTACCAGGAGGAGTAGACCTGCCTCAGATAGGCCTCCAGCTGTTTCGGGGTCGCCGTGCGGAGCATCCGGAAGGTGTAGCGGATCATCTCGTCGGCCGACCGGAAGGCGGGGATGGTCACCTTGGGCAGGGCCGCCATGTGGGACGCGGCCGCGTTGTCCTCGGCGGCCTCCTGGATGGTCTTCATGGCTTTGTACTGCGCGGGGCTGTAACTCTTGACGGAGAGAACCCGGCGGTCAGCAGATTTGGAAGTCTTGGTAAACTTGTCGAAGGTCCAGGGGGCGCGCATGGACGCACGCTTCAGGTGGGCCAGTTTGGTGTGTTCCACGTGCTGGACCTCTCTGGCCGAGTTCCCCTTCTTCCAGTAGTATCTGCCCGCGACGCGCACGGAGAGGTGGTTGGGAGACGACCAGGACCATTGGGGTTTGGGGTCGATCCGGACGCCGTGAAGATCGCCGACGGTGTGCTGGAGGTTGAACCTGCGTCCAAGGAATTTCATTTTGTTGGCCTTCACCAGAGCGACGACCAGGGAGGGTTTCGGGGCGGGGAGCCCGACGTATTTGGTGGTCCAGTGGATGAACTTGGCGAAGATGTACCGTCGTCCGGAGATGGCGTACTCCACGTATCCGTCGGTGATCTTCTTGATCCGGGGTTTGCCCGGGACGCCGCCGCGCCGCTTGCACTCGATCGCGCGGGTATACCAGAGCCTAAAACTGACCTGGGTGATCTTTCCGGAACTGATGAACTTGCAGGAGATCACATCCTTGTAGCCCATGTCCTTGATGGCGCGACGCAGGGAGGGTTTTCCGGCCATGGCGGTACCTGAGAGGACCAAAGGCAGCGCGAAGGCGGCGCACAGCAGGGTTGTCGAAAAAAATCGGGATGTCCTGGGTATCATCTGTCACCTCGTTGTTGGAAAAAAGGCATTGTATGCGACTGGTTCAATAAGTCAAGAACTGAGTCGAAACTATACAGTTGCGGTCACTGTCGATCTGGAAGGTGGGGGGCGAGGCGCCGGATCAGGTCTGACGTGCGGCGCGTTCGGCCCCTGCGGCCGAGGTGATAGATGGTGTCGAAGAAGTGGTTGTCCTCGGGGAAGGTCTCCGAGGCGGGGGTATTGAGGATGGGGATGGTGAGGGTGGACCGAAGGGTCCTGTCGAGGGCATCCAGCCAGGGACGGTTCTTCTCGTAGACCGTCGAGGAGATGATGGGATAGGCCAGGAGGGCCGTGGCGCCGACCTTGCGAGCCGCCCCGCCGAAGCGGTTGATCACCCTCGCGGCTTCGGGATTGTAGGGGACGCCCTTGAGGTAGAAGCGGGACCCCAGGACCTTGGAGCGGCCGTAGCGCAGGTGGGTGATCACGTCCCCCTGACGATTGAAGGCGTCCCGGCGGTAGATGCGGGCATGGGCCTTCTGGTACTTGTCCATGGGGCGCAGGAAAGAGAGGAGCCAGCTGGAGGTTTTTCGTTTGAAGACCTTGAGGAAGCCGCTGGCCAGGTTGGCGTACTGGGCCCTCGACGAGAGCCAGGCGAGGCTCTGCGGGTAGAGGACCGCCATCTCCGCCAGGGTCTCCGTGCCCTCCATGTGATTCCGGTAGAAGTTGCGGTATTCGGGCATGATCACAACCACATCGCCTCTCCGGAGGCTGCCCTGGACCTCGCTGAGGTTGAAGCGGAGTCCCAGCCGGACGATGATGCCCAGGTTCACCACGGGGAGGCCCGTAGCCTGCTCCAGGGCCGGGGAGTCCAGGCCGAAGGCGAGGTTGGAGCCCCCCACGAAGATGATGCGGGGAGAGGGGATGGTGTCCAGGCGATCGTGCTTTTGGGCGATGGAGCCGAGGAAGGCGTTCTCGGGGAGCAAGAGGTGTCCGATGACCGTGAGGAGCGCGAGGATGAACAGGAGCAGTAGGGCTTTTGTGAAAAAGAGCGCTTTCATGGTCTAGAACTGGAAGTAGATGAAGTCCGAGGAGCGATAGAAGACCCCGAAGACCTCGATGGTGAACAACAGCCCCACGTAGAGGCTCCATCGGACCAGGGCGTGCTGTCGGGCCACCAGGGGCCGAAGGGGACGCCGCTCCTGGATGAGCTGGAGCGCTTCCATGATGGCGATGGCCCCCAGGGCCACCACCAGATCGAGGCGGTTGAAGTTGTCAAAGAGTACGAAGGCGCCCCATCCGGGTGCGACGGCGTCAAACCTGAAGAGGTTTCGGACCACGGTGAATCCTTCGCCGATGGAGCGGGCCCGAAAGAAGATCCATGCGAAGACCACCAGATGGAAGGTGACGAGGATGGAGAAAAAGCGCCGAAGGGGCGCCAGCCGCGCGGGGAGGAGCGCGCCTGCCCGCCGCTGCAGCGGTGCCGTGATCCGGCCTGCCAGAAAGTACAGCCCGTGGAGGAGACCCCAAAACAGGAAGGTCCAGTTGGCGCCGTGCCACAGCCCTGAGACCACGAACACCGTCATGACGTTGAGGTACAGGCGCCACATGCCCACACGGCTGCCCCCCATGGGGATGTACACATAGTCGCGGAACCAGCTGGAGAGGGAGATGTGCCACCGCCGCCAGAACTCCGCCACGGAGCTGCTCAGATAGGGCCTGCGGAAGTTCTCCATGAGGCGAAAGCCCATGACCTGTGCGGCCCCGATGGCGATGTCGGAGTAGGCGGAGAAGTCACAGTAGATCTGAAAGGCGAAGAAGTAGGTAGCCAGGATCACGGGGATCCCGTGGAAGTGGGAGGGGTCCCCGTAGACCATGTTCACGTAGATGGCCAGACGGTCGGCGATGATCAGCTTCTTGAAGAAGCCCCAGGCCATGAGCTTGAGTCCGTCGGTCACCCGGGCGTAATCGAAGGAGTGGACCTCATGGAACTGGGGCAGGAGGCGGTCCGACCGCTCGATGGGGCCCGCCACCAGCTGGGGAAAGAAGCTCACATAGAGGGCGAAGATGCCCAGATGGGGTTCGGCCTCGCGGCGGCCCCGGTAGACATCCACGGTGTAACTGAGGGACTGGAAGGTGTAGAAGGAGATGCCGATGGGCAACAGCAGCTTCACGGTGGGGACGGACCCGATGAGGCCCAAGGTCCCCAGGAGATGACCCACTTCCCGAGAGAAAAAATTGAAGTATTTAAAGAGGAAGAGGATGCCCAGATTGACCGCCAGGGTCCCGACCAGGAGCCAGCGGCGTCTGCGTGGTCCTGTGGCGGGGCGTTCCATGGCCAGGGCCGAACCCCAGCTCACGAGGGTCGTGAGGAAGATGAGGGCCGCATAGGCGGGGCGCCAGCTCATATAGAAGAAGTAGCTGGCCGCCAGGAGCAAGATCCATCTCGCGCGGTGCGGCAGCGAGAAATAGAGCATCACCACCGTCGGGAAGAAGATCAGGAACGCGAGCGAATGGAAGAGCATGGGCTACAGGGGGGGCATGGCGGGCTTGCCGGCGCGCGATACGGAGTAGACCCCCTTGATCTTGCGCAGGTTGCGCACGAGGGTGTCCGTGGTCACGCGCGTAGCCGTGAAGTGAAAGAGGACCGCGGTGCGGGTGCTCTTGAGCTGGTCCATGGAGATGCGCTGGATGTTGACGGCCTGTCGGGCGAAGACGTCACTGAGCGAGGCGAGGATCCCCGGCTTGTTGTCGGTGACGACCTTGAGACTCACGGGGTCTCCCGCCGAAGGGTCCACGAGCCACCGGGCCTTCATCAGGCGATCGGGGGACATGGCATCCAGGCGGTCGCAGTCGTCCTTGTGGATGGTGATGCCCCGGCCTCTGGTGATGTATCCCACGATGGGGTCGCCGGGGAGCGCCTGGCAGCACCGGGCGAAGCGGATAAGGACGTTGCGCAGTCCATCCACCTCGATGGGCGGGCCGGAGGAGACCCGCTGCTTCTTGTTCTTCCGGGCAGGCTCGGGGCGGGGCTTCTCCTCCTTCTCCTCGGTGAGCTCCGGGGCTACCACCGTGGCGACCTTTTCGGGCGTGGTCTTCTTCTCGCCGAGCCCCAGAAAGAGGTCTTCAACGTTCATGAAACGCAGCTCCCGGGCGGCCTTCTCGAAAGCACCCTCGCGGAGCAGGCGGGAGAAGGAGATCTTGTTCTTCTTGAGGAACTTCTCCATGATCGCGCGGCCCTCCTGGCGGGTCGCGTCGCGCTTGAGCTGGCCAAGGTGGTGCTTGATCTTGTTGCGGGCCTTGGTGGTGACGGCAAAGTTCAGCCAGTCGGCCTTGGGTTCCTGATTGGGGGAGGTCAGGATCTCCAGTCGGTCCCAGGTCTTGAGCGCCGTGCGCAGGGGAACCATGGCACCGTTGACCTTGGACCCGGTGCAGTGGGAGCCCACCTGGGAGTGGACGGCGAAGGCAAAGTCCAGGGCCGTGGAGCCCTGCGGGAGGATCACGAGCTGTCCCGCGGGGGTGAAGACGAAGATCTCGGCCGCGAAGGTGGAGAGGCTCCAGAAGTCCTCACCCTCTTCCGCGGGTTTCTTCAGCGCGTCAACGGTGTTCTGAATGGCTCGAAAACGACCGGACTCCATGGGCTTGCGCTTTATGGGGCCGCGTTTGTGCCGCTCCTTGTAGAGCCAGTGGGCGGCGACCCCCTTCTCGGCGATCTCATGCATCTCCTCGGTGCGGATCTGGATCTCGATGCGGCGCCCCGAGGGCCCCTCTACCGTGGTATGCAAGGACTGGTACCCGTTGGGCTTGGGCAGGGCGATGTAGTCCTTGAAGAGCTTCGGGAAGGGCTTGAAGAAGCTGTGGATCACGCCGAGGATGCCGTAGCACTGCTGGCTGGTCTCGCAGATGACCCGAAAGGCCAGCATGTCATGGATCTGCTCCAGGGTCTTTCCCTGGCGGATCATCTTCAGATAGATGGAGTACAGGTGCTTGGGGCGTCCGTAGACCGTGGGGTGGTATCCCTCGACGGCCAGCTTGCCGCGAAGCACACCGACGACCTCGTCCACATAGGCCTTGCGGGAGCGCTCCATGGCCTCCACGTTGCGTTCGAGCTCCTCGCAGTCCTCGGCCTCCAGGACGGCGAAGCAGCGGTTCTCC